>NZ_JACGVE010000082.1:0-72033 GCF_014077065.1 Colwellia sp. MB3u-4
CTTTTGATATGAGAAAGCGCCATCAAACGAACCCGCATTCGCCCATTAGTTTCTTTTGCTATAAGAGATTTAAAATCAATGGATTCAAGTGTGATCATAACGACTGATATCAATGTATGAAAAATAAAATCAATTAGATCAGAGGTTTAGTTAAAATGGTATAAATCTTGTCCTGGTCATAAAATAGATATTAACTTTATTCGTAAACAACTGTCCAATAGTATTGCTAGCACTGAGCATGAACCTGATGAGTTTACTGCTGAATCGCGATTTGCGATGCGTAACGCCATCGCCATCGCAATTTTACAAAAAAACCGAGCACAATTTCCCAATGCGCAAGTTGAGTTGGACGAGTTTATTCACCACTCTGAAATTATTGCAATGACCCATTAAAGCAAAAGCCTTTTATATTTTTTAACTTAGCAGTGCTTGCATGGTTTGAGTGGCGATAAAAGGCTGTTTAGCTTGGGTAATTGCAGTAACTACCGCCACCGCGCTAACACCAGTGCGCCATACCAGCTCTAGCCTTTGTTGGTTAATGCCACCAATGGCGACAATGGGAATATTATCGGCTAGTGCTAATATTTGCCTTAAGTTTGTTAACCCTTGAATTTGTCCGGTCATATCTTTGGTGTTAGTAGGAAATATGGCGCCAATGGCAAGGTAAGAGGGTTGTAGTTGTTTGGCTAATAAAAACTCGTAACAACCATGAGTACTGATACCTAAACGTAAACCTGATTTAGCGATCGCCTTTAAATCAGCACTGTTAAGATCTTCTTGGCCGATATGGACACCGTATGCGCCGTATTTAATAGCTAGCTGCCAATGATCATTAATAAATAATCGACAATTATAATTACTGGCCAAGCTCACCGCTTTCTCTATCAGCAAGGCTAACTCGGCAGTATTTTCACTTTTAATTCGTAGCTGAATAATATTTAAATGCAGTGGCAACAAACATTCTAGCCATGCTAAAGAGTCAACCACGGGATATAGCCCAAGTTTTTCTGAGTCAGCTAATCCAAGAGACGGAAAGTTAGGCGAAAATTTAACTTGCTGATTAAGCGGGCTAATAACGCTTGGAAAATATCTGAGTTTTGTTGGCCACAACCCTTGCTGAAATGCGCCATAATAATTTTCATTGTTAGCGTTATTTATGCTGCTGTTATTAACCTCAAGATTGTTTTGGCTTTCACCTTCTCCTTGGTTTTCGCCTTTATTATTGTCGCTAGGTATGTCAGCGCATAATGATAACCCTTGGTTAATAAACGCTTTAGTTAAGGTAAAGGCATCGCGTAATAAATAGCCATGAGCCAAAAAGCTGGCTAAGGCACTAGTAAAGCTGCAGCCGCCACCATGACTATAGTTTGTATTAATCTTCGGTGACTGTAAGCTTATCAACGCGCTTGAACTTAAGTTTAAGCTTTGTAAACATATATCAATACAATGCGTTTTAGCTGCGTTATTTTTTTCTGCATTGTTGGTGTTTTCACTGTCAGTATGGCCACCTTTAATAATCACCGCTTTACAGCCCAATTGGAGAATGTTTAAAGCTAGCAGTTTAGCATTATGAGTGTTTTTTGGGTTTAAGCCACTTAGCTGCTTTGCTTCAATAAGGTTTGGCGTGATGACATCAATCAGCGGCATTAATGGCGCTAGTGCTTTAGCGGTTAAGCTTGATAAACGACCACCAACACTGGCTTGGCCAACCGGATCATAAACCACCAGCAAATCGGGTAATTGTTGTTTTAAGATTAACAATGTTGCCACTAGCCAATTAACTTGTGCACTATTAACCATAAGGCCTATTTTTATCACGGCGGGCGGTTTATCAAAGCGCAATGCTTGCGCTTGCTGGGCTAAAACTTGCACCTCAATAACATTAACCGCGCTAAGCTCTACTGAGTTTTGTACTGTATTAGCGGTTATCAAGTGGCAAACCTCAACATTGAGACCATGACCCGTTTTAATGTCGGCGGCAATGCCGGCACCACCTGAGCAATCCGCACCTGAAATGGTCCAAATAATCGGCTTTTTTTTAAATTTTTGTGTCGGCAATGAAGGTGTAAATGTCATTAAGTATGCTCTGGGTGATGCCAAAAAGGGCGGTCTAATGTTGGCGTGCTAGCGTGAGCCGTTTGGCGCTCGGGCATAGTGCCGGCGATATAAGCAGATTTTCCAGCAGTGATTGCTGCGGCAAAGGCTTTGGCCATCAACACTGGGTTATCAGCAAGGGCAATCGCGCTATTAAGTAACACGCCATCAAAGCCCATTTCCATAGCAATGCAAGCATCTGAAGGTTTGCCAATACCGGCATCAAGTATCAATGTCGCGTTAGGTAATCGTTGACGAATACTCGACAAGTTATAAGGATTCATTAAGCCCTTGCCGGTACCAATGGGTGAGGCCCATGGCATGATTACTTGACAACCCAACTCGTATAAACGTTGGCAAATAACTAAGTCGTCGGTGCAATAGGGTAAGACTTTAAAGCCTTCTGCAAGCAATTTTTCGGTGGCAATGAGTAGCTCGACTGGATCAGGCTGAAGATTGTAGTCATCGCCGATAACTTCAAGTTTTATCCAGTCTGTTTGGAATAACTCACGACTCATTTTCGCTAAGGTTATGGCTTCTTTAGCACTTTTACAGCCGGCGGTATTTGGCAGTAAAAAACCTTGGTTTTGCTTAACGCTATCTTGAATGTAGCGCCAAATTTTCTCACCTGACTGGGCCAATGGATTTTGCCGTTTTAGTGACAAGGTCACCACTTGTGAGCCACTTGCTAAAATGGCTTGTTTCATTACTGCTGGCGAAGAGAAAAGTGCAGTGCCAATGAGCAAGCGACTAGCTATCGGTTGACCATAAATGCTTAGCGACATGCGTTATCCTCCCACAATAGGAAATAGCAGATCAATACTGTCGTTATCGCTAACGTGTGTATTGCAGTAATCTGCTTGGCCAACAAAATCACCATTAAGTGCCAAGGCAAAGCTTTGTTGTTGCTGACTTAAGGGTAATGTTTTGGCTAGCACCTTATCTATGCTGTATGGCTCTGCAGCATTAATGAGTTCAAAGGCGTTACCATTAATATATATGTTCATTTATTATCTCAATTCTGGTCTTAATTTTTAACTAATGCTTAACTCAATGATGACTTCAACCACTATTACCTAGGCTTTTAATGGTTAATTCCGTTTGGGGAAATACTAATAGGTAGCCAATGAGAGTATTGATAATGTTCAACAGGTTTTTGCTGTTGTTGCATTAGGTTGCCAACATGCGTTAACACTTGGGCCAGCACAATAGGGGCAATTAAAAAGCCGTGACGGTATAAGCCATTGACTTGAATTAAAGCGTTATGCGAAATTATTTTTGGTTGATTATCACTAAATGCAGGGCGAAGTTGGCTGATATGTTGGCGGATATTGGCTTCAGCAAAACCGGGATGAACACTATAGGCCGCGCTGAGTAATTCCAGTGCTGAACGTACTGTCATGGCAGCGGTATCGTCACTTTCAATTTCTGTTGCTCCAACGACATAATGGCTTTTACCTTTTGGCGCAATGTAAAGCTGATAGCGTGGGTGCATCAGTCTAACAGGTCGAGAGATGTTAACTTCAGGAGCAAAAAGTTGAAAAAGTTCACCGCGAACAGCACGTAAGTCATCAAGTTCAGCATTGTCTTTATCGTTTACCTTGGTTGACGCTTTCGCGCCAATACCGCGACAATCAATACCAAGATCAAACGACTGCCACTGGCTATTAGGGTGATCACCACAAGCTTGAAAGTTAATCTCACAACCGGCATTAAAGCTGTTGGTTTTAATCGCTATAACTTCAGACTCACTGCGCCACTCAACGCATTCATCGCTTAACTGTTGATGTAAAGCGAGTAGTAGTTTTCGATTACCAATTTGACCTTCTTCTGGTAAATATAGCGCTTGCGAAAATTTACCGGCAAGCTCTGGCTCAAGCGCCAAAAGTTGTTGTCTGTTGAGCTGTTGTTGAGCATGGTTTGGATAACTATTCGCTAAAAAACGTGTCAATTTGTGGTAGTCAGCGATGTCGTGCTCATGACTTACCACTAGCGAACCCGTTTGTTGAAAAAAGCTATAGCCTGACAGGGTGTTCAGCAGTTTTGGCCACAAGGGTAAGGCGGCAAAACCCATAGCAACAATGTTGGCTGGGCTGTGCATTGCTTCACCCAGCGGTGTTAATAAACCAGCGGCGGCATAAGCGGCACTTTGCTGGCCGTTTTTTTGGTCTTTATCAAATAGCGTTACCTTGTAGCCTTGTCGGTTTAACGACAAGGCTAACAAGCGACCCATAAGGCCGGCGCCAATAATAGCGATGGTTGGCATAATTAAACGGCTCAGCTGCTAATTGTTTACTGGCTTGGCAACGGGCTGATATAGCTCGCTACCGCTGGCTTTAAACTCAGCTGATTTTTCAGCCATTCCTTGACTTGAAATACTGATGGTTTCATCAAGTAGTTTAATTTTAATAGGCTGTTCGCTATTGTCCGTATCGCTTAAATTAGCGGCATAATCTCGAACTTCTTGCGATATTTTCATTGAACAAAATTTAGGGCCACACATGGAACAAAAGTGTGCAACTTTGCCTGACGCTTGCGGCAAGGCTTCATCGTGGTAAGTACGGGCTTTTTCAGGATCTAAGCCAATATTAAATTGATCATACCAACGAAACTCAAAACGGGCTTTTGACATGGCATTGTCACGAATTTGCGCACCTGGGTGACCCTTTGCTAAGTCGCCAGCATGCGCGGCGATTTTATAGGTCATCAAACCTTCTTTAACATCTTCTTTATTGGGTAAGCCTAAGTGTTCTTTCGGGGTAACATAACAAAGCATGGCACAGCCATACCAGCCAATATTAGCGGCACCAATGCCGGAGGTAATGTGATCATAACCGGGGGCAATATCTGTGGTTAGCGGGCCTAAGGTATAAAAAGGTGCTTCGCCACAATGCTTAAGTTGTTCCGTCATATTTTGCTGGATCATATGCATGGGTACATGGCCAGGACCTTCAACAATGGTTTGTACGTCATGTTGCCATGCTATTTTTGTTAGCTCGCCCAAGGTGCGTAATTCAGCAAACTGTGCTTCATCGTTAGCATCGGCAATCGAACCAGGACGTAAGCCATCGCCTAGTGAAAATGAAACGTCATAAGTTTTTAAAATCTGACAAATATCTTCAAAATGGGTGTAAAGAAAATTCTCTTGATGATGGGCTAAACACCATTTCGCCATAATCGAGCCACCGCGAGAAACAATGCCGGTAACACGTTTGGCGGTCAACGGCACATAACGTAGTAATACACCCGCATGAATAGTAAAGTAATCAACACCTTGCTCGGCTTGCTCAATTAAGGTGTCGCGAAATATTTCCCAAGTCAGGTTTTCTGCAATGCCGTTAACCTTTTCTAAAGCTTGATAAATCGGTACTGTACCAATGGGCACAGGAGAATTGCGAATAATCCATTCTCGGGTTTCGTGAATATAACGACCGGTTGATAAGTCCATCACAGTATCGGCTCCCCATTTGGTTGACCAAACCAGTTTTTCTACTTCTTCTTCAATAGAAGAGCTTACCGCTGAGTTACCGATATTCGCGTTTACTTTGATCAAAAAATTTCGGCCGATGATCATAGGTTCAACTTCGGGATGGTTAATATTGACTGGAATAATCGCTCGACCTCTAGCTACTTCATCACGAACAAACTCAGGGGTAATTTGTTCAGGAATGCTGGCACCAAATGCTTGTCCTTGATGTTGTTGCAGCAGTATCTCGTTTTTAACTTCTTGGCGTTTCATATTCTCACGAATGGCAACATATTCCATTTCAGGCGTAATAATGCCTTGGCGGGCATAATGCATTTGGGTGACATTTTTACCTTTCTTGGCTTTACGTACTTTAGGTAAATGTTCAAAGCGAATATGATCAAGGCCTTCGTCTGTTCCGCGCTGTTGGCTGTAGATAGATGTTTTTTCTTGCAGAAACTCGACATCGTCACGTGAGTCAATCCAGCTGTCACGTACGCGAGGAATACCTTTGTGAACATCAATAATCACTGAGTTATCGGTATAAAATCCAGAAGTGTCATAAACACACAAGGGTGGATTTTTTTCATAGCTAGGCTGATCTTTATTGCCATTAACTAAAGTATCAGACAAGGTTATTTCGCGCATACCAACACGAATATCGTGTATTTTACCCGGGACATAAACTTTATTAGAGTTTGGAAAGGATTGATCGGCAACGTTTTTTAAAAATTGCGCTGCTTGGTTTCGACGCTTACGTCTTGAAATTGAACTCATGTTCTCTCACCTGTTTTTTATTAAATAAAAGTTAGGCGGAGCTTTATGGGGGTAGTAACGAGGAGCAGGTTTATTAGCAAAAAATTAGGTGCGCTGTTGACACTGCTCACTTGTTCCCTTCGCAGATATTAATCTAATCAGGTTCTACGGATCCCGCTTTCGCGATCTCAGCCCTTTGGCACTCCGACAAGTCAATACGTTTAAGCTTTTAGTGCGCTTAAACGTAATTTATTCTAGCTTGAACTTTTAATGACAATCAAGCCTTATATTAGTTTTTATTGTTTGCTGTAGTTATTTAATGTGTTGAGTATATTGTTTTTCATTAAAATATAGGCATTAATTGCATTGTAAAATAACGGGTTAAGATATTATAATAAGATTTTAAGTTATCATTTTACCGGCGCTGTTTCATTTTAAAAGCTTATTTTATTTTGATTATTCATCAGTGCTGGCATTTTTTAATAAGCACTATGATGGTTTGGCGTGGTGAGTACCGACTTAAGTGATCAGGTTAGCAAAAGTCAGTACAAGGTTTAACTTTACGGATTAATTGCTAATAATAATGCAAATGTAGCGGTAAATTGTCGTAATATAGACAAACTGAGTAACGTACACTATATGGAATTAATTTATGGCTGAATCTAGCAGCTCAAGCGCAACAGAGCAGATAAGTAAAACTTTAGACCCCGTCAACTTACTTAAAGATGAAATTGATCAAGTGGGTCGTATTTACAATATCATTGTTGAGTTTTTCACCAATTACAGTTTTCAATTAATTGGTGCGTTTATCATCTTCATTATTGGTTACATTTTTGCAGGTAAAATAGCGACTGTCGTGCTGAAATTATGTGAGCGACATAAGCTTGATATCACCCTGAGTCGCTTTTTAGCGAACACCAGTAAAATGTTAATTGTAGTGATGATAACCATCATTTCTTTAGGGAAATTAGGCATTAGTGTTACGCCATTTATTGCCGCTATAGGTGCTATTTCATTAGGTGCTGGTTTAGCTCTGCAAGGCTTGCTGGCTAACTATGCGGCCGGCTTTAATATTATTATTATTCGCCCTTTTGTGGTGGGTGATACCATTACGGTGCGTGGTGTTACTGGGCTAGTTAAAGAAGTTTTACTGGCATACACGATTTTGTCAGATGAAGACAATGTTGAAATTACCATTCCGAATAAACATATCGTGGGTGAAATATTACATAATTCAAGCCATGACTCTTTGTTAGAGTTAAGTGTTGGCATTGATTATAGCGAAAACCCGTTAGCGGTCGTGGCGTTGCTTGAAGAGGTGATCGGACAGTTAGATATTGTCAGTAAAGTCCGTAAGCCTTTGATTGGTATAGATGCTTTTGCTGATAGTGCTATTAACATCGCGGTGCGCTTGTGGACCCCAACAGAAAATTTATACAGTGCTAAATATGAAGCGAATAAAGAAATTTATTTAGCGTTAGATAAAGCCAATATTAAAATTCCATTCCCGCAACGCGATGTTCATCTTATTAAGGATGTAGTGTGATTATGATGCCGTTTATACCGGCTTTATTATGGCGTTAAATAAGGCTAGGCTGGATCGATTTTTGGCACAATATTGTCAGGTTAATCGCAAAAGTGTCCGACTAATATTGGCGCAAAATAGAGTATTGATCAATGATGTAGTCGCTCATGATATTGATGAAATTATTGATACCTTTAGCCATATCACCTTGGACGGTAAAGTGATCCAAGCTAATTGTGCCTATTATATTATGCTGAATAAGCCTGTGGGTGTTGTCAGTGCAACCCGCGATACAAAGCATAAAACAGTGCTTGATTTACTTGAATATCCGTTTAAAAATGAACTGCATATTGTCGGCCGACTTGATCTTAATACTTCTGGTTTGCTGCTAATGACCAATGATAGTCGTTGGTCAGAACGCTTAACTTTGCCTGAGAAAAAAATAACTAAACGTTATATAGTAACCTTGCAAAATAAACTTACCGCCGAATATATAGCCGCTTTTGCCGAAGGTATGTATTTTGCGTTTGAGGACATTATGACTCAGCCTGCAAAATTAACTATTATATCCGACTATCGGGCACAAGTTGAGATTATTGAAGGACGTTACCATCAAATTAAGCGCATGTTTGGTCGTTTTCGTAACCCAGTGATGGCTTTGCACCGATGCTCAATTGGCAATTTGCAACTTGATCAGCACTTAGCTGTTGGGCTAAGCAGAAAGCTAACCGAGCTCGAGGTTAATAATATTAATAAATAAAACGCTCTTTAATGCCTAAATATTAAGGCGGAAAATTACTACAACAATCACAACAAACAATGCAAAAAAACCATAAAAATAATAATAAGGAATAAGAATGTTTAAGTATATTATGCTAATTATTGTACTGGCCTTAATCGTCAGCTTCTTTGTACGCAATAATGCTAATCGTGAAGTGGCAAAAGTTAATGCTGTGCTAGCGGCAGAGTTTTTAGAAAATAATAAACAAGTCGCCGGTGTGATTGAAACAGCTTCTGGCTTGCAGTATCAGGTATTAACCTCAGGACAGGGTGACCTTCATCCCATGGCAAGCACAAAAGTGAAAGTGCATTATCACGGCACTTTACTTGATGGCACAGTTTTCGACAGTTCAGTTGAAAGAAATGAACCGATTAGTTTTGGCTTAAATCAAGTGATTAAGGGCTGGACAGAAGGTTTACAGCTAATGGTAGTGGGTGAGAAAACTCGTTTATTTATACCGGCAGAGCTAGGTTATGGTAAGAGTGCGGCAGGTAAAATTCCGCCTGGCTCATTATTGATTTTCGATGTTGAATTACTGGCTATTGAGTAAAACACTTAACTACCCCCTGATTCAATGACTGATATTAAATAACAAAAACAGTTTTAACAGCTTGTTAAGACTGTTGCCAACGCGATACAAAAATAGTGGTTTTTCGCTTGAGTTAGTCCTTGCTTAACGCTTAACTTGATAGCATAACAACCATCCAAGGATTGTTGTGGCGCTTTATTTTACCTCACTCTTGGTTTTGCTTTGGCTTTTGCTTAAGGTTTTATAGCAAACGCTTACATCTAGCTATCCAAACTACTTCATAGCAGCGAATGCTGTATTCTCAAATGGCTTACTCTATTCTTCCCTAAAGGCCTCTGCTGAAAGATGGTGGCGATTAAGCAATTTGTAAAATTCAGTGCGATTTCTTTGTGCTATTTTTGCTGCTTGTGAAACATTCCCGGCCGTTATTTTTAATAGTTTGGCAAGGTAATCACGTTCAAATTTATCTCTGGCTTGGACAAACGAGGGTAAAATCGTGGTGTTATCGCGCAGCGCATTCTTTACCAACATTTCGCTGATTAATGGTTCAGTAGACAAGGCGAGTGTTTGCTCAACAACATTTTGTAGTTGTCTGATATTGCCTGGCCAAGTTGCGCTGATCAGCACTTCCATAGCTTCTTGCGAAAAACCAGTAATATTGATGTGTGACTGGTCTGCAGACTGACTTAAAAAATATTGCGCAAGTAATGGGATATCTTCTCGACGTTCAGACAAAGGTGGCAACTCTAACTCAACGACATTGAGTCGGTAATACAAGTCTTCACGAAATGTTTTGTCAATAATGGCTTGCTGTAAATTTTTATGGGTTGCTGAAATAATCCTCACATCAACTTTAATCGCTTGTGTGCTACCCACGGGGCGTATTTCTCGTTCTTGCAAGGTACGTAGCAGTTTTACCTGAAAACTCATGGGCATATCACCAATTTCATCCAAAAAGAGTGTACCGCCATCTGCTGCTTGAAATAAGCCAATATGATTTTTTTCTGCGCCGGTAAATGCGCCTTTGATATGACCAAATAATTCAGACTCTAGCAACTGCTCAGGAATAGCCGCGCAATTAATAGCGGTAAATGTTTGTTGATGTCGAGGACTTGCCAAATGAATCGCTTTTGCCAACAGCTCTTTGCCTGTGCCACTTTGGCTTTGAATAAGTAAACTAAAATCACTTCTTGCCACTTGCTTACTTTGCTGTAAAAGCGACTCCATAATAGTACTGCGACTAATAATTTTATCACGCCATTGGTTATCAGCCTGACTGTGGTTGAGTTCTGCCGGTTGCAGGCGAATGGCTTGTTGTACTATTTCCAGTAGTTCTTTACTTTCAAAAGGCTTAGTGAGAAAACTAAAAACCCCTTGTTTAGTGGCATTGATTGCATCAGGAATAGTGCCGTGGGCGGTCATGATAATGACCGGAATATGGGGGTGCTTAGCTCTTATTTGTTCAAATAGTGCCATGCCGTCCATGCCTTCCATTTTAAGATCGCTGATCACTAATTGTGGATGAAAACTCTCGAGTCGGCCTAGAGCTATTTTGGCATTTTTTGCTGACTCAACTTGATAGCCTGCTGCAGCCAAACGGATAGCAAGTAGTCGCAGCAAGCTAGGGTCGTCATCAACGATTAGAATTTTATTGTCTGTTTTAACGGCAGCTGGATTAAGATTGGTCATGGGTTATTCTCAGTGCTTATCTATGGCTAAAATATGTGGCTAAAACATAGTGCTAAAAATAGAACTTAAATTGATATTAATCGCTAGTGCACTTAATAGTGCCTTTAACTAGCAATTATTGATCTCTTTTATCAATAGCTTGTTCAATATTTTTTAATTGTTTAATGGTTTGTTCTAATAACTTTACTTGTTCGATTAAGGTTTCTTGCTGTTTTATTGCCTGCTGTCGTTGTGCTTGTTGAAGCTCTTGTTGCTGGGCGAGCAAGCGACTTCTCATCAGTAAACATTGATTTAATTGATCGCGCAATAAGGAAATAAAAGCCTGATCGCTTGGGTTGATATTAGCGAGTGCGGCATTTTCATCCTCACTGTTCAATTCATTTAACAATACTTTAGCGTTGAAAACATTGTAAATAGGTGACGTAGGTAGACTATAAAGTAGCAGGAGTTTTATTTGCGCGTCATAGTGCATCTGGCTGTTTTTTTTTGTTGGTTTTTCAAGTGTTTTTTGTTGCTTACTAACCTCATTGGTTAGTTGTTGTTGGTTAAGTTGTTGCAATATTAGGTAATACTCACCATAACTTGTGCTGCTATTATCGTGTTTGGTCATGAGTTGACAACCAGATAACAGCAGTAACCCTATGCTTAGTACTTTCATTGCGGATGAAAATCGCTGTAAATGAGCCATTAAACGGATTCCTCTTGGCGAAAAGCGCGTGGTAAGGTGATTTTTACTTTAGTCCCTTGTTGGTCACTTTTTGCAGCCAAAAATTCAATATCGCCATTAAGGCGCAGTATGAGTTCTTTAACTATGGTGAGGCCGAGACCACTACCTTTGATTAAATTTTGCTCAGGTGGCGGACCTTGATAAAAAGCATCAAATATTTTGTCTTTATTTCCCTCAGCAATCCCCATGCCTTGATCGCTAATAAAGAGCTGCAAGTGGCCATCTACTAGTGCCGACGAAATATCTATCACGCCTTCATCCGGTGAATATTTTATCGCGTTGGACAAAATATTGTCGATAATAACCGCTACTTGTTTACGGTTACTAAAAAGAGCGATATCACTCAACTTATTATTAAGGATAAGTTTTTTACGTTTTATAGCTAATTTTTGCTCTGCAATCACTTGATAGACTACCTCATTAATCTGTATCAATTTGGAATCTTGTAAACTGGTTGAGTCGAGGA
Source organism: Colwellia sp. MB3u-4 (assembly GCF_014077065.1). Taxonomy (NCBI): domain Bacteria; kingdom Pseudomonadati; phylum Pseudomonadota; class Gammaproteobacteria; order Alteromonadales; family Colwelliaceae; genus Colwellia; species Colwellia sp. MB3u-4. Next base: position 12,034 of record NZ_JACGVE010000082.1, read on the forward strand.
CAATATTGAAATCGAGTAAGTCTTCAATATGCTTTTGTAAGCGAAAGACGCTGTCTTTAATAATGTGAGAAATTTCTTGTTGCTCGGCATTGAGTTCACCAACACTATTATCATATAACAGCTCAGTGCCTTCTCTAATGGCTGCTAGGGGGGTTTTTAATTCATGTGATATATGGCGAATAAAGCTCGATTTTTGTAACTCTAATGCTTGTAAACGTGTACGCATGCTTTCCAAGGCTAGCGCTATTTCTTGAATTTCTGGCGAGCCTGTTACTTTGATCTCATGATCAAAATGCCCTTGTTGTAATCGAAAAATACTCTGGGTAAGCACTTTAAGCGGGCTAGTGATTAAGAAAATAAATACAGCCGCAATAAGTAGGCTAATAGGAATAATAACTAAACTCTGGATCATAATATCGCGAACAGCTTGCGCGGCCTGTTTAATATTTGTGATATGCAAGGTGTTAAGTTCACCACTTCGCTGAGTAATTTGCTCATAAGTCATATTTAGGGCACTAAATTTGACCTGTATTGGCTTGATGATTGTGCTGTCAGTAGGCGATTTTTGTACAGCTTCTGGCATGGTCTGTTCAATCAGTGCTGTAACAGTTTGGGCATATTCAGCGACCAATAGTTGTAATTTTTGGTCTTGGCTTGCCGCAATTAATTGTTGAGCTAAGTGTAATATTTGCTTGCACTGCTCATTATAACTATTTGCTAAAGCTGGGTCTCGCAGTACTAAATATTGCGCAGCACTGCGTTCTAGTTTGATTTGACTACTTTTCAGTAATTGTTGCTGATCCAATATCTCCGTTATTCCGGTAATTGCACTGGCACTTTTTTTAGCAAGCGTATTGACTTGCGAGGCACCAAAAATTAAAGCAATGACCAGAGGTAAAGCGACTAAACCAAAGCCTAATAAGGTTAATGACTTTATTGATAAGCTTTTTATCGACAAATTTCTATTATGCGCTTTACTGGCGAGTGTGGTTGAATTGCTCACAATGTGTGCTTGGGCCTTTTTCCTTATAAACATTTATATAGTGTTAGCTAAAAACGCAAAAAAAACAATGCTGTCTCAATACGGAGACAATAGTACTGACAGCTTTTTATTTTTTTAAACTACTGTTTTGTATGTGTATTTTATAATTTAGCCAGTGCCATTCACTATATATAAATTATGGTGCAGACAAGTTGTTGCTAATTGGAGACATTGACTAGTTAAGCAGGTCATTTAAACCTATAAAAATCAATTACATATGCTTTGGCATGAGATGTGCTAAGTATCTATTGTAAGTGGCACGAGCCATGGTCGGCATATTTCTTGATGTGCTATTAATTAAAAGGATTCAGATATGAACAATATGAGCTTAAAAAAACTGTCTATCACTGTTGTTGTCGCATCACTGGCATCAAACCTTGCTTTTGCTAACAATGATGTTACTAAAACAACGCTTAAAGTTGCAGAGCCTACAGCCACTTTTTCTCAATTAGTCACAGATTATGATGTCGATAAAAGTAATAGCTTAAGTGCAAATGAATTAGCTAAAAATGAGACATTAACAAAAGTTTTTGTTCAGCTCGATATCAATGGTGATACAGAAATTAATGAAGAAGAATTTAACCAATACCTAGCTAAGATGAAAAAGCATTTATTATAAAAAATAATTTTTGTCTGTTAATAGCTTGTTTTTTCGACTGTTAGTGTTTTCTTTAACCAAACAGTCGATCATTTTTACTGACTTTAAGGACCTCTCCACATGAAAAATCAGTCTTCTGAAGATAGTTTGTCCCGTTATGTTAAAATTGATAAATGGATTTTTGAAGTGAAATCAGTACGCGCAATACGCGTTGAGGATTTTGGTAAACCTTACACTGCTGTTGCCAATATTGCCTTAAATGGTGACAGCGCATATATTGATGGTCTGCTGACTCGTGTAGATGATGACTTCACACGTGAAGACTATCAAACCTTTGGGAAAATGAGTCAGCAATTAGGACTTGAAACCGTAAGTTTTGACCGTTTTAAGCAACAACGAAAATCTTCAGATACAGTTAAAGTGCCACCAATAAATTGTGTTAAACCCGAGTTAAAATTAGTTATAGTATAGTATAGTATAGTTATTGGCACTGATTGCGCTTAGCATGGTGCGTTAACATATATTAAAGGCTGTCTAATGAATTCGGTTAAAGTTAATAATACTTATATTACACCATCTAAAATTATTTGTGTTGGTCGAAATTATGCTCTACATATTAGCGAACTAGGTAATGAAGTTCCTGATGATATGGTGTTATTTATGAAACCTAATGCGGCTATTGGTGAGCAACTTTGCTCTTACCATCAAGAAACCTTGCATTATGAAGCTGAGCTTTGTTTTTTATATCAAGAAGGTAAATTTTCTGCCCTTGCTATAGGTTTAGATTTGACTAAAAGAGCCTTGCAAACTCAGTTAAAAGCTAAAGGTTTGCCATGGGAGCGCGCTAAAGCCTTTACAGGTTCTGCACTATTTAGCGATTTTGTGACGATAGATGTTATTGATGAATGCCTATCGTTAGCGCTTTTGATCAATGGTGAATGCCGACAATCTGCTTCAATAGCGATGATGTTACATTCACCGCAAGCCATATTGGATGAAATTCGTTCTTTTATTACCCTAGAAGACGGCGATATTGTGATGACAGGCACACCTGCCGGTGTCGGTGAAGTGGTATCGGGTGATGTTTTTGAAGGGCGAATACTGCATCAAGATAAGGTCTTAGTGACTAAACAATGGCAAGCAACTTAGCTTGTAACCAATAATAATATCTCACGGGAATGAGTGTGTTAGGCTCATTCTATGCGATAATTGAGTAAATTAACTGTTTAAAACTCACTTTATGCAACGTATCACGCTTTATACCATGACTAATTGCCCACATTGCCAGACCGCAAAACGCTACCTTGAAGAAAAAAATATTGCGTTTCGTTTGTGCAATGTAAAGACGCCAGCAGGCCAGAAAGAGTTTGCCAAATTAAACTTACGTGGTGTGCCGGTATTAAAAGTCGGCAATCAAGTTCTTAAAGGCTTTAACGTTAAAAGCTTCAATGAACTCTATCAAGATAACTAATCCCCAACAGACCCATACTGAAACCACAAAAAGTACCTTTATTATCGTTTTCTTAATCGATATTTTTAATCGACATTGAAAATAATCAAAAACATATCATCACTATGGCTCGCCCATTAGTGATGATGTTATCGAGAAGTTTGGAAAATTTTTTTAAGCACTTCTTCGCCAAAGTGATATTTTTGCTAGTATTGGCGTAGCCGTGTCTCTGTGTGCTACCCAGAAAAATATTGTTGCAAGTACGAGTTTAACGTCAAAAGTCACAGTTAAACAAAATCACAGTCAAACAAGGTCACAGTCAAACATTGTTGAGCAACTTATGGTCAACTCCTCACTCAAAAAATAGATAAATAACATTAATACCAATCTCACTAATTATCTGATCATTTTTACTGGTTAAAACAACCAACTACTGCGTTATTTATTTAATAATTAGAACAACTAGTTATTAAAATAAATGCCTTATATTTGGTCATTTTCCCTGCGTATAAAGTAGACCACCTAATTAATGAAATTGGTATAAGCTATTGTGACTGCTAGTCTCAAGATTGCGACATTTTTTTGTCTTGTCGTCCCAACCTGAAAATACTGCTCAGTTTTACCTCAATACTGGCCAAGCTTTATATCGAGCAAAATACCAGAATAACAATCAAGTTAAAGTTTTTTAATCCTAAATCATCATTACTACGTATAACTAAATTATTAGCCACTTAGCTATAATTTTTCCTATTATCCAAGTATATTCAAAATATCAACGTTCAAGTATTTATCCATTATGAATAGTTTAAATAGGCTCGCAGAAGCCATAATTTCTGGTCTGCAAGAATACATCAATAAACGCGGCTTTCGCGCATTAATACACTTTGAACTGGAAGGGTGTTATCAAAAGCCAAAAGATAAGCATATAGATTATAGGCAGGTGAATAGAAATTTATTAGCACTGGGTATTGATGGTGAAGTGGTTGCTGAGTATTGGAGTAATCAATGGGAGTATGTGTCGATTTTCAATGGCCAAAGTCCATTAAAAGAGGCACAAAACCTTAGTCGCGCTATTGAAATTTTGCCGAAATTGTTTGCTGTTCAAGGCGCGACAAAAACACTTATTAAGCCTGTTATTTGGGCGGGTGACCATGGCAAGTTGGCTGCTGGTTGTGAAAGTATTTTTAGTGGCGATAACCGTGCGGTACATATCCCTAATGCGGTACAAATTAATGTTAGCGTACAAGATGTAAGTGGAAGAAACTTGCTGGTTTCTGGTGATTTTGGTGAATGTTTACAGCAACATTTTTTGCGTACAAGTTTAGCCTGCTGCTTAATTTATTTGCCAGAAGAAGAAGCTTTTGAGCGATTAGTATTAAAATCGAAATATGGCTTAGCGGAAGAGCTTTGCTCCCCTGTTGATATTTCTGGCGGGCATCAAGGCAGTATTGCTTTGTACAGAGACATTGGTAAACACAATCAAAAAATGGGTGTTGAGCCATTGTTATATGATGATAAAAACAAGGTCATCGTGAGTCAGAATAATTGGCATAAAACCGCCAGGGTTGAACACAGGCTAGGTGCCTCGAGTGAGCACTATAACCCCTATTTGAATGTGATTTTTGCTTTGTTAAATGTTATTGAAGCTATTGATGATATGAAAAATGGTTACCCAGTGCAGAGTGAAACGTATGGCCAATTACCAAGTTCGTTACATGATCAAGCCAACAGTGTTGGAGCTATTACCTTATTTGCCAATAATGATTGGTTTAACCAAAGCATAGACAAAGCGCTCAGCGGCACAGGCAGTTATGGTGAAAAAACAACAGAGTTAAGTATGGGGCAATTATTGCAACATGGTTATTTAAAGCAATTTCAACGGCCAAGTATTATTATTTAAAGCGTGAGCTTTGAAATACTACGTCGGACTACAAACATATTTAGCGAAGAATTAAATGATAAAACAATTAAATACCCCAACACTTGATGGCAACTCGACAGCAGAAAAGCGACAAGAGTTAACGGCATACTTTAAAAATACTTGGTCGACATATGAGTCATTATTCTCACTGATCAATCATGACCATGCCTATTTTTTAAGGCCAGAACGGTTACGCCACCCGTTAATTTTTTATTTTGGCCATACCGCAACTTTTTATGTCAATAAGTTGATACTGGGCAAATATATTAAGCAGCGAGTCAACAGCCGTTTAGAAGCTATTTGCGCGGTCGGTGTTGATGAAATGAGTTGGGACGATCTTAATAGCGAACACTATGACTGGCCAAGTGTTGATGAAGTTCGAACTTATCGCCAGCAAGTTTATGAGTTAGTACTCGATTTGATTGATAATATGGAGTTGAGTTTACCTATTACGCAAGACTCGTTAGCCTGGATGATATTGATGGGCTGCGAGCACGAACGTATTCACCTTGAAACGTCATCAGTGATTATGCGTATGTTGCCATTAAAGTGGTTAACAAGCCAAGAGCAATGGCAGCCGTGTTTACATTCATCAGTGGCACCTGAAAACCAATTAATACCGGTTAAGTCTCAACACTTGTCGTTAGGAAAAAAAGCAGATGACAAAACCTTTGGCTGGGATAATGAATATGGTCATCAAGACGTCGATGTTGAAAACTTCAGTGCCGCTAAATTTTTAGTATCCAATGATGAATTCATGGCCTTTGTTGTCGCCGGCGGCTATCGCTCAGAGCAGTTTTGGTGCGAAGAAGGACAAGCATGGCTGGAATTTACTCAAGCTGAAATGCCGAGGTTTTGGCGTTATAGCAATGGCGAATATGCTCAGCGTAATTTAACAAGTGAAATGCCTTTGCCATTAGACTGGCCGGTAGAAGTTAATTACTTAGAAGCAAAAGCGTTTTGCCAGTGGCGACAAAAAACGACCAAAGGTTTTGTTCGTTTACCTACCGAAGCCCAGTGGTATTGTCTTCGTGAGCATGTTGCTGGTGACCAACACCAGTGGCCTGAGGTGCCAGGTAATATTGATTTAGCTTATCAAGCCTCATCATGCCCAGTTAACCGACATCAGCAGGGTGAATTTTTTGATGTTATTGGTAATACTTGGCAGTGGACTGAATCAGCCATTGACGGCTTTGCTGGCTTTAATGTTCACCCTTTATACGACGACTTTTCGACACCGACTTTCGACGGCAAGCATAACTTAATTAAAGGCGGGTCTTGGATCTCTACGGGCAATGAAACTTTAGCCTCTTCACGCTATGCCTTTCGTCGACATTTTTATCAGCATGCAGGCTTTCGCTATGTGGTTAGTGAGCATGCAGAAAAACCACCAGCAGCGGTCAATAAATATGAAACAAGTAAAGATATTTGCCAGCAGCTTGAATGTTATTTCGGCGCTAATGTGCTTGGCCATGAAAATTATGGCCAACAAATAGCACAACAGGTAGAGCGTTTTATCGCCGCTGAAAATATTGCGACTGAGCGTTTACTTAACTTAGGCTGTAGTGTTGGGCGAGTAGCCTTTGAACTGAGTCAATCTTTTCAACATATTGATGCGGTAGACTTCTCTGCGCGCACCATTCAATATGGTGTGCAATTACAAACCGGTGCTAGTGTCCGTTATACCCATACGATTGAAGGAGATATCTGTGAGTATAATGAAATTACCCTAGCGGAAAAGGTTAAACAGGCTAATAGTGAACGGATATTGTTCAGTCAGGCAGACGGTTGTAATCTCAAAGATAACTTTAAGCACTATGATGTTATTTTGATTCAAAATGCTTTGGAGCAAAGTTACGATCCTAAGCGTTTATTGGCTAATGCCGTAAGCCGTTTAAACCCTTCAGGGTTACTGATTATTATTTCAGATTACCATTATCAGTTACAGACAACAGATAAAGCTAAATGGCTAAGTGGCATAAAAGTTAATGGCGAAAACTTATCAGGTATTGATGCCTTAACCAGCGAACTCAATGATGAGTTTGACCTTGTAGCGACCAAAGAATTGCCGCGCGTTGTCGCAGACTCTGCGCGTAATTTCAATGTCTCTCATTGTCAGCTCAGCGTTTGGCGAGCAAAATAGCTTGCTTATTTATAGCTGTATTTACATAAGCATTTACATAAAGAAGAATAGCTAACCTATGCCAACTTACTCACTGCCTAAACATATTGCTTATAGTCAAAGTCTTGCGGGTTATATACAGCATAATTTAAGTGATTCAACCGCACAGGCTTTGACATTAGCTCAGTTGTGTCAGCTTGGCACTGCAGGTTTAGGTGCTAGCAGTTTAGGCACTGATAATCTAACTGTAAGCGCTGTTGAAACAGACCCTATTGGCGCAACACTTTTAAGCTACTCACCTATTCAAGGTGACCTGGCTTTGCGGCAAGAAATCGTTAAGTTTCACCAAGGTTTAAACTGCCATCGCCGATTAATAACGCCCGATAGCGCAGTGACCTTTTGCGGCGCGCAGGAAGCCCTTTCAGCTATTTATCAAGCGGTGTTAAGTGCCGGTGATGAAATAGTTGTCATGACACCCAGTTATCCGTCTTTGGTCACTATGGCAAAGTCGATGGGCGTTATCGTTAGAGAAATAGCACTTTGCGTTGACAACCATTGGCAAGCCAATATTGACGACTTTAAGCAAGTGGTGAATGACAAAACCCAGCTTATTGTGCTGAATTCACCACATAACCCAACGGGTAGTGTTATTGACAGCGAACTCGCCAAGCAAATACTGCAACTGGCGCAGCATTATCAGTGTTACTTGTTAAGTGATGATGTTTCACAAGCCAGCAATTACTATGATTTAGCTTTAGCTCATGGTTATTTAGACTACCCAAAAAGTATTGTGGTGGGTGTGATGTCTAAAAGCTTAGGATTGGCTGGCGTTCGTATTGGTTGGGCGGTAACACCTAATAAGACATTACTGCAAAGTTTAATGGCAATTAAAGCCGTTCATTCTATTTGTTGCTCGAAAATTGATGAAAAATTAGCGCTGCTGGCATTGCAAAATAGCCAAGAAATTTTAACCCGCAATAATCAGCTTATTGCTGACAATATAGCGTTATTTTCGGCACTTGTTGCCCGACACCCAGAAAAATTACATTGGCATCAGCCTCAGGCAGGTATGCTCGCACTCGTTGAGGTTAAAAATATCGACTCAATAATATCTTGGTCACATAAACTTGCCAAGCAAAGCGGTATATTAGCGCTGCCAAGTGAGCTTTTCGGACTTTCAGGTAATTATTTTCGCTTAGGTCTAGGCCAAAAGAGCTTAGCTAACACACTAGAAATATTTGAAGATTATTTGCTAACAACAAGTATCGATAGCGCTTAACAGTTGACAGCTTATAACTGTCAGCCATTACTTTTTAGTTAGTTAAAGTACGTAAAAAAACATCATAAAAAAGTGACACAAAGCGGCTAAAAATACAAAAAAATGCCAAATAGCATGACTATATTGCTTGTCTTTTCTGACGTAAAAAATAGTACCCAAGCCATAAATAATACCACCCAAAGCCAGTAAAATTATACCTTCATAGGCAAGTTTAGCATTGAGTTTATGTATAAAGGTTAGGGAAATTAAACCTAAACCTAAATAGGTTGATAGCGATAGCTTTTTATATTTGTTACCAAACTTAACTTTAAACGCGATACCTAAAATGGCTAGCCCCCAAATAATAGCCAACATTAGCGGGCCAATGTCATCAGCTAATGTAACCAGCATTAGCGGGGTATATGTGCCGGCAATCAATAAATAAATCGCACAATGATCGAGTAACTTAAAGACTCTTTTTGCCTTTTCATGTAATAGCGCATGATAAAGTGTTGAGGCACTAAACAGTAAAACCAGACTAGCACCATAAATACTAAAACTGATGATTTTAACCATGTCAGTTTGTATCCAGGCTAAAGTGACTAAAAGTGTTAAGCCGGCGACACTAAGCAATGCCGCTAGCCCATGACTAACTGCATTGACAATTTCTTCTGCTAAGCCGTAATCTTGAGTTTGCACGTTATATATTCCCATTTCAGTGTACGCGTGTACGCCGAGCATGATAGCAAGCCACAGATTAGAATACTAGAGGTCTGACCTTTAAGCTTGTGAAGCATGATTCAAAAGTTCACATCGTTTGATCATTGTTGAGAAATAAGGGCGAAGAAAAGTGACTTGAAAAAGGTGGCTAAAAAAAGCGTGTTTGCATAATGTTTTTTAGAAAAAATTGTGGCAATAACAGCACAAGCATTATCCATAAACGGGTAGCAAGAGGGGGGATTCAGTGCTATATTTTAATAATAAGTTGGAGGTTAAATATATATGATTAAAATTAATAGCTTAAAGGTTAAGCGTCAAGGCGCATAAAAATGCGCTTATATAACGAGCGATATACAAGCGCAAATAAGCACTAGAGTGCTAGATCGATAACCATTTCACGTAACTCATCTTTGGAAATTGAGTTGTCATGATTTTTATCAAAGCGATTGAATATGGTTTCACACATACGAATGCCTTTATCTTGCAGTAAGCAGTCAATCAATTCGACAAACTCACTTCGATTGATAACGCCGTCTTTATCTTCATCAAACAATTCAAATAATTCATCTACCCACTGATTTAATTCCATCAGTCATCCTCTTATCTGTCGAATAATACTTATAACAGACTTTATCGTTATTTTAGGACTATGTGAATGATTAATTCTGTTATTTCGTGCAATCGTGTGTTTTTGCCACATAAGGCTATTTTTATAGAGCAAAGGGCATTGCTGATATCGCATAGCATGATGCTCGCTATTTAGCATGATAAGTATCACCGCCACTCATAATATTTTTCAACTCACTATTTTTTACTTTATTTAGCGCTTAGCAACTTGGTTATGTGTTAACTTCTTAGCGGCTCTATCTCGCGGCAGTCGGTCGTGTTAGTCATTTAAAATAGCTTGAATTTTTTTTTAAAAAAAGCGGTAATAAAATAGCCAATGATAAGACTATGCAGTCAAGGTTTTAAAAGGAAGATAAAATGAAAATAAATTGGAAAGGCTTATTTAGTGCAAGTTTACTCATTGCAATAACCCACAGCAGTTGGGCTGAGAATAGTGTAACACAGCCATTAACCTTAAAAAGCTGTCATATAGAGGGTATTAGACAACAAGTACAATGCGGTACTTTAGTTACACCAGAGAATTATGAAAAACCTGATGGCGTAAAAATTGATATAAATTTTGTGCTGTTACCGGCAATGGATAATAGTCAAGAAAAACACCCGCTAATGTTTCTGGCCGGTGGCCCGGGTCAAGCCGCAACTGAGCTAGCTAGCTATATTTTTCGTGGCTTTAACGAGATTAGAAAAACCCGCGACTTAATTCTTATTGATCAACGCGGCACAGGCCAGTCACACCCTCTGCAATGTATAGACTCATTAGAGCTTGATCCCTACACCAGTATACCTGAAGATTTTGCCCTTACTGATATTGAGCAATGTTTAGCGCAGCTTAAGGGAGACTTGAGCCAATATAACTCAGAAAATGCGATTCGAGATTTTGACGCGGTGCGAGCGGCGTTAGGACATCAACAAGTACATATTTACGGTGGCTCTTATGGCACCCGTGCCGGTTTGGTTTATATGCGTATGTTCCCAAATTCGTTAAAAAGTGTGGTACTTGACAGTGTTGGCCCCATTGAAGTACCTATTGGCTTATTTGGTAAAAGCGCAGAGCAGTCCTTTATTAAGCTGGTTGAAAACTGTCAGAACGAAATAAGTTGCGCGGCACAATACCCAGAATTGGCAAATGAGTTTGCCGCTATCACCAATAAATTATCGCAAGCACAGGTAACGGTAGAAATTGACCATCCAAGATTAGGTACTAATACCGCCTTTATTATTAGTAAGGATAAATTCATTTCAACCATACAAATGCAACTGTACTCGATGGAAACACGTAGCCTAGTGCCGCTGTTAATTCATCAAGCCTATTTGGGTAACTATAAGCCATTGGCGGGTGTTATTGCTCAAAGTGAAGGTGGCATGGGTATTTATATAGCTTTGCATTTTAATATTGTTTGCAATGAAGACTATCCCAGAATATCTGCCGGTATGAAAGCTGACGATGCCGACAATAGTTTCGCTAAAGGCATGAGCTTAACTATGGTTGGAAAAGTGTGTGCTGTTTGGCCAACGTATCAACCGAGCGACGATTTTTATCAAACCGTTAGTGCTGATATTCCAACCCTGATCATGTCGGGTGCATTAGACCCGGTCACGCCGGCCAGTAATGGCGAAAAATCTGACGAGCATTTACCCAATAGTCATCATATTATTGCTAAAAACAACGCGCATATCGTAGCCTCAACAGCTTGCGGTATTAAAATCGTAAATCAATTTTTAGAGCAACAAATGCCAAAGGAACTTGATGAGTCATGTCTTGAAGAAATTCCTGACGAGTCATTTATGGTGGGTTTAAATGGTGGTGGTGCAGCCCAAGTATCGCCTAGCGCTATGCCAACAAAAGCAAAGGAATAAATCATGATTGAAGTTAATAATTTACATAAAAGTTTTGTCAGCAAAAAAAATACCGTTAAAGCGTTAGATGGTTTGTCGTTTACTGCAAAAGATGGCGAAATTACTGGTATTTTAGGCCCCAATGGTGCCGGTAAAACTACTTGTTTGCGTACACTATACGGTTTACTTCGTGCCGATGAAGGTTATGCGACTATTGATGGTATTAAAGTAACAGAAGAGCCAATCAAAGCTAGAAAACTATTAGGCATATTTCCCGATAAATTTGGCTTGTATGAGCGCTTAACCGCTTATGAACAAATTGATTATTTTGCCAGTATTCATGGCATGCAAGGCGCAAAAAAGCATGCCGCCATTGAGCAAATTCTATCTGATTTAGAAATGAGTGAATTAGCACATCGCAAAACGGTGGGGTTTTCGCAAGGTCAGCGCATGAAAGTGACCTTGGCTCAGGCATTAGTTCATCAACCGAAAAATTTTGTACTTGATGAACCCACCCGTGGTTTAGATGTGATGAGTACGCGCGTGTTGCGTAACCACTTAGCTAAATTCAAAGCCAAAGGTCACTGCATTTTATTCTCCTCACATGTTATGCAAGAAGTTGCTGCCTTATGCGATCGCGTGATCATTGTTTCAAACGGTAAGTTAGCGGCCCAAGGTACACCACAAGAGTTGTGTGATTTAGCCGGAGAAAGCTTATTGGAAGAAGCCTTCGTGAAACTCATAGGCTCTGATGAAGGAGTCGCCGCATGATGCAATTAAAAGCCTTAATGGTAAAAGAATTTAAAGAAGCTTTTCGCGACCGGCGCGCATTAATGGTCGCGATGAGCATGGCTTTATTGATGCCGGTCATGATCATGGTGATGTTAAAAGTCGCGATTAAAGAAGCGGTAGACAACCCGCCAGTTTATGTAAAATATAGTGGCGAGCAGCATGCACCAAAACTGATTAACGCCCTCAAAGACGAGAATATTTTATCTTTTGCTGATGTACCTGCAGATGAAGAGCGTAATTGGAATGAGCGTAATATTGAACTCAGCATTCCTGAGACATTTATTGCGGATATGGCAGCAGGTAAGCCGATTGAATTAACTTTGCGCGCTGATTATAACGAGAAATCGTTAACGTCACCTATTCGCCGAATTAAAGCCGTTATTAACGAACACTCGTTAACTATTGGTTACAAACGGCTATTAGTGCGCGGTATAGACACTAAGTTATTGCAGCCCATTAAATTGCTTGAGCAAGACACCTCACTGCCGAGTGGCAATGCGGTGATGATCTCACTCATTTTAGGGGTTTATTTAATGATGGCGGCGTTCATGTCGGGTTTACCCGTGGCGATTGATTCGAGCGCAGGTGAACGAGAGCGTAATGTTTTAGAAATGCTGCTGTGTCAGCCGGTAAGTACCTTAAAAATAGTGCTGGCGAAGTTGAGTTGTGCCAGCGCTATTTCAATTATCTCCATTATATTAATGCTGGTGTTGACCTCAGTGGCGATGAACTTTGTTGACCTAACTAAAATAGGGGCAACCTTTAGTATTGACGCCAGTACCTTTGCTATATTGTTGTTGTTATTGGTACCTATTTGCTTTCTCGCCGCCGCACTACAGCTATTATTTGCTTTTCAGGCCAAGAGTTTTAAAGAAGCACAATCAACCGTGACCATGTTAATTATGGTGCCTAGTTTTATTCCTTTTGCCTTAATGATGATGGACGATAAGCCTGCTTGGATCGATTGGATGCCAATCTCTGGTCAGTCATTGTTGATGGAAGATGTGTTTAAAGGCTTAGCTATTGATTGGAGTGCCTTGCTATTTACCAGTGCAGCCACTATTGCCTTAACTGTGGTCTTGGTGTTAATTTTGGCGAAACGATTAACCTCTGAAAAAGTGGTGATGTCGTTAAGTTAGTCACAGTAAGTTAGTCAAAAATAGAGCCGTTCCATAACAAAATATAGTTCGAAGTGGAACGGCTATGGCTAAGCGGGTATAAAAAGCATCAGGTAAGTGGCATTAGTTAGTAAAAAAAACAGTGTAAAGTGGCTAAAGATCCATTGAGTTATTTATTGAGTTCTTTATTTAGTAAGTAAGCAAAGCATATTGATTCATTGTCTTGGTCGGTTAACCAGCATTTAAGACAGCTACATCCTATAAGCAATAACTTTGAAACCAACTCTGCGATTCAAAACAAGCTGCTTCAATAAATCGTGTTAACTATACGCGCGCATTACTCAGCTTTCGCGCCATCTCAACGGGTAACGCTTTATTGGCCTTAAATGTTTGAGTCATACTTGCGTTTATTACTCGAGTTTGGGCTTAGGTGGATAATAGCGCCTTGCCACCAGGGTAAGCGCAGGTGCGAGTTAACACAACCAAGTGTCATATGTATCGAATAATTCACGGCTTAATTTAATTTATTTGTATTTAATTTGTTTTTCAGCGTTACTTTGTGAATTAAATTTATTGTTTTTGCACTTTTAAAGCAGTATATTAGTTTCAACTATTTGTTGATGTTAGTACTAAAAACTTTTACAGCTAACTGCAAAGTATATTCGATTGCAAAATGAACTAAGAGAGCACGGTTTTATCGTGTACAAGCTCAGCAAGTTCAGGCAAAATATGCCGCAATTAATTTAGAACTAAAGCCAACCCCCAGTATTGCCAATGGCAGACTATTTGAGGATATAACATGTTTACACGTGATATGAATATTGCTGATTTTGATCCAGAACTTTATCAAGCAATGAGTAACGAAGTTGTTCGTCAAGAAGAACACATTGAACTCATCGCTTCGGAAAACTACTGTAGTCCACGTGTACTCGAAGCTCAAGGTTCACAACTGACGAATAAATACGCCGAAGGTTACCCAGGTAAGCGTTATTACGGTGGTTGTGAGTATGTGGATATTGCCGAGCAACTGGCTATTGATCGCGCAAAAGAATTATTTGGCGCCACTTATGCTAACGTGCAGCCACATGCCGGTTCACAAGCAAACGCTGCTGTTTTCCAAGCCTTAGTTTCTCCAGGCGGCAAAGTATTAGGTATGAGTTTAGCGCATGGCGGTCACTTAACGCATGGCTCACACGTAAACTTTTCGGGTAAGTCATATGAAGCTTTTCAATACGGTTTGCACCCTGAAACCGGTGATATTGATTATGTTGAATTAGAACGTTTAGCATTAGAGCATAAACCAGAGATGATCATTGGTGGTTTCTCAGCCTTTTCTGGTGTGGTTGATTGGGCTCGTATGCGTGAAATTGCCGATAAAGTCGGTGCTTACTTTTTCGTTGATATGGCTCACGTTGCCGGTTTAGTTGCTGCAGGTTTATACCCTAACCCAGTGCCACACGCCCATGTTGTAACGACAACAACTCACAAAACATTAGCAGGCCCACGTGGCGGCTTAATTGTTTCGGGTTGTGATGACGAAGCAGTTTATAAAAAATTGAACAGCGCGGTATTTCCTGGTGGTCAAGGTGGACCATTAATGCATGTTATTGCCGCAAAAGCCGTAGCATTTAAAGAAGCATTAGCGCCAGAGTTTAAAGTCTATCAGCAAAACGTGCTAGATAATGCTAAAGCTATGGTGGCGGTATTACAAGAACGTGGTTATAAAGTTGTCTCTAATGGCACAGATAACCATTTATTATTGCTTGATTTAATTGATAAAGATATTACGGGTAAAGATGCTGATGCCGCATTAGGTCGTGCTCATATCACAGTGAATAAAAACTCTGTACCTAATGATCCACGTTCACCTTTTGTGACTTCTGGCCTACGTTTAGGTACACCAGCTATTACTCGTCGTGGTTTTGGCGTTGAAGAAACCAAAACAACTACAGGTTGGATTTGTGATATTTTAGATGATATCAACAACGAAGCCGTGATCGCTAAAGTTCAAGCCGGCGTTAGTGAGCTTTGTGCTCGCTTCCCGGTTTATAAGTAATTATATTTAGCTTTTAACTAATCGTGTTATTTCCTGATTACACTTAAAATGGCCACCTTAGTGGCCATTTTTTTTAACTATTTTTTATTGGGCTAGTACTCGTTTGCCATTAATCGCAAACTATTTGGCTTAATGCAGTGTTTTCAATTAACATACCAAGATTAAATTGCTCATGACTTGCTAACTACGGAACTCATCCATGTATTGCCCCTTTTGTTCAGCCAACGAGACTAAAGTTATCGATTCACGTTTAGTGTCAGATGGTCACCAAGTCCGTCGTCGTCGTGAATGTTTAGCGTGCCATGAAAGATATACTACCTTCGAAAGTGCTGAGTTAGTGATGCCACGCATTATTAAGCGTGATGGCTCTCGAGAACCTTTTAACGAAGATAAAATGCGTAACGGTTTATTACGTGCATTAGAAAAAAGGCCGGTCAGCACCGAAGAAATAGAGTTGTCGATTAATAAACTCAAATCACAACTTAGAGCAACAGGCGAGCGCGAAGTGTCAAGTGAAATGCTCGGTACCATTATTATGGAACAGCTAAAAGTTTTAGATAAAGTCGCTTATATACGCTTTGCTTCAGTGTATCGCTCGTTTGAAGATATTAAAGAGTTTGGTGAAGAAATTGCCCGTTTAGGTGATGAATAAATAATTAGTTCGATCGGCATATAGCTTAAGCGCCATCACAGTTTAATTTTGAGTCCAGTAATGAGCCATTTTTCGTTAAAAGATCATCAATTTATGCAGCGCGCCATTAGCTTGGCAAAGCGTGGCCATTTTACCACCTCGCCTAATCCTCGCGTGGGTTGTGTCATTGTGTTGAAGGGCGAAGTGGTTGGTGAAGGTTTTCATCAAAAAGCAGGGCAAGGGCATGCTGAAGTTTATGCACTAAAACAGGCTGGAAGCAAAGCCAAAGGTGCCACTGCTTATGTCACGCTAGAGCCTTGTAGTCATTTTGGTTTAACACCGCCTTGTGCACAAGCGCTGATTAAAGCACAAGTGAGCCATGTTATTGCCGCTATGGTGGACCCGGATCCAAGAGTTTCGGGTCGTGGCCTTGAGTTGTTAACTGAGGCAGGAATAACCACACAGTTTGGTTTGCTTGAACAAGATGCTCGGGCATTAAACCCTGGTTTTATTCACTTAATGACCACCAAATTACCTTATGTTCGTTGTAAATTAGCGGCAAGCTTGGACGGAAAAACGGCTATGGCCAGTGGTGAAAGCCAGTGGATAACCTCAAGTGAAGCCCGCACTGATGTCCAGCGACTCAGAGCACAAAGTTGTGGCATTATTTGTGGCGCCGACTCTGTTATTTTTGACAATGCTAAAATGAATGTCCGTTGGCATGCATTAGGTGAGCTAAAGCAGCATTATGCTCAAGCAGATATTAGACAGCCAGTGCGTATTATTATTGATAGTAAAAACCGTTTAACACCTGATCTTGCAGTCTTTAAAACCAGCAGTAAAATAATATTAATTCGACAAACTATTGAAAATAGCCAAACTTGGCCGCATTTTGTAGAACAAGTGATTATTTCTAAAGCGGTCGATAGTGAATATATCGATCTCAGTTTATTGTTAGCTTACTTGGCTCAACAAGGCTTGAATGACATTTTAATTGAGTCAGGCGCTAAGCTAGCGGGCGCTTTTATTAGCGCAAACTTAGTTGATGAACTGGTACTTTACCAAGCACCAAAACTTATCGGTAGTGAGGGTAAAAGCCTACTTAATATGCCCGCAATATTGCAGCTATCAGCGGCTAAAAACCTTGATATAAATGATATTCGCATGGTGGGTAAAGATATTAGGATAACGGCAAAGTTTAGTCGTTAACGTGAAGGCTTTGATTGGCCAAACTAGGCTCTGGCCAAACTAGGCTCAGGCCAAATAGGGTCAGTGGTAATAATAAATAATAAGCTATACAGGCGACGAGACATAATATGTTTACAGGCATTATAGAAGCCGTAGGGCATTTAAAAGCAATTAATAGCTCAGGCGATGGCGCACGCGTCACCATTAATACGGTAAAATTAGACTTATCAGATGTTAAATTAGGCGACTCAATTGCAACCAATGGTATTTGTTTAACCGTTGTTGCCTTAGATAGCACCAGCTTTAGCGCTGATGTATCTAGCGAGACCTTAACACGTACTGGTTTCGCACATTATAAAATGGGTGCTAGCGTTAATCTTGAAAAAGCTATGCTACCTACCACACGATTCGGTGGCCACATGGTGTCGGGTCACGTTGATGCGGTGAGTGAAATTAGCGCCATTGAACATAAGGGCAATAGCATAGATTATTGGTTAACTATGCCGGCAGAACTATCAGCCTATATTGCAGAAAAAGGCTCAGTGACTATTGATGGTACTAGCTTGACGGTCAATAGTTTAAGCGCCGATCAATTTCGCTTAACGATTGTTCCACATACCACAGGTCAAACAATTATCAGTACATACCAAGTGGGCACTAAAGTTAATCTAGAAGTTGATTTAATTGCCCGCTACCTAGAAAGATTACTTACCAAGCAAACAACTGGCAAGCAAGAGCCGTCAGGTGTTACGCATGCGTTATTAGCGCGTAATGGTTTTATTAAATAAAGAGGTTGTCATGAATTTACATACGCCACAAGAGATTATCGACGATATAGCTCAAGGTAAAATGGTCATCTTAATGGATGATGAAGATCGCGAAAATGAAGGTGACTTCATTATGGCGGCAGAAAAAGTAACGCCTGAAGCGATAAACTTTATGGCAACACATGGTCGTGGTCTTATTTGTATGCCAATGTCGGCAGCGCGTTGCGAGTTGTTAAAATTACCGTTAATGGTCGATAAAAACGACGCCCAGTTCACCACTAATTTCACTGTCTCTATTGAAGCGGCTGAAGGCGTAACTACCGGTATTTCTGCCGCTGATCGTGCCACGACCGTTTTAGCCGCGGTTGGTAAAGACGCTGATCATAACTCGATTGTGCAGCCCGGCCATATTTTTCCACTGATTGCCAAAGATGGTGGCGTGTTAAACCGTGCGGGTCATACCGAAGCCGGTGTTGATTTAGCGCGTTTAGCTGGCTTTGAAGCTGCAGCGGTTATTGTTGAGATATTAAATGAAGATGGCACCATGGCGCGTCGTCCAGACCTAGAAATTATTGCTGAAAAACATGGCATAAAAATGGGGACTATTGCCGATTTAATTGAATATCGTAATGCCAATGAAACTACGATTGAACGGATTTCAAAGTGTAAATTACCGACCGAATTTGGTGATTTTGATTTAACCGTATTTAAAGACACTATTGATGGTCAAGCACACTTTGCCTTAACCAAAGGTGAAATTAAGCCTGAAGAGCCAACATTAGTGCGTGTGCACTTAGAAAATACCTTTAAAGACTTATTATTGAGTCAACGTGAAAGTGTCGCTAAATGGCCGATGTCGAGTGCGCTGGAAAAAATTGGCAAAGAAGGTGGTGTATTAGTCTTATTAGGCAAACACGAGTCACCTATGGAGCTTATTGCCCAAGTACAGAAATACGCTAAGCTTGACGCGGGTGAAACCGTGAAAGAAGTGCAACGTCATGTCGGTTCACGTAACGTTGGTGTTGGATCGCAAATTTTAGCTAATCTAGGTGTCAGTAAAATGCGCTTATTAAGTTCACAAACGAAATATCACTCGCTTTCAGGCTTTGGCTTAGAAGTCGTGGAATATATTGCTGAGTAAACAATTTTGTAGTGAATCGTGTTACTACTTCACTGCCAAGTGAGTGCGATGTCGCTAATGTGCGACAAGTAAAAAAGCGATTTGAAGTCATTCAAATCGCTTTTTTGATGCCATATGAAACTCAGGTCAACAATATTTAAAGCTCTGGCGATCTTCTATGTAACGTTGATTGCTCATAATCATAGGCAACTTCAATCAATTTACCTTCTTGTAATTTACCTGAAAACATTGATAAACCAACAGGTAAGCCATGAACATAGCCCATAGGCACTGTAATATGGGGATAACCAGAAATGGCCGCAGCAGAAGACGCTGCGCCTAAATAATGATCACCGTTTATCCAATCAGTTTTCCAAGCCGGCCCTGTTGTTGGTGCAATTATCAGATCAAGCTGGTGTTCAGCCAAGAGGGCATCAATACCTTCATCTTGCGTTGATTTTTTTGCGAGCCGTAAGGCTGCACGGTAACGCTCATCAGTTAATGGTCCTTTAGCTTGTGCCATCTCAAATATTTCTTGTTTAAAATAAAGCATTTCTTTATCTTCGTGTGCAAGATTAAAGGCAATTAAGGCTGCAAGTGACTTAGGGATATTATCACCTGTGTCTGCAAGATAAGCATTTAAACCATGCTTAAACTCGTACAGCAGCACTTCAAACTCTGCGTCACCCCAAGCATCAGTATTGGTGAAATTAGTTGCATCAACAATAATTCCGCCTTGAGCTTGTAAGTCGGCAATAGCTTGTTCAAAGACCGCATCAAGTTGGCCATGATAACCCATAAGGTTTCGGGCAACTCCGATGCGTTTGCCTTTAATGCCGCCTATTTTTAAATGACTAATATAATCAGTGGTAGTCGATAGTGCACCATGGTCACTGTTGTCGACAGCAGTTAATGCGTCAAGCAAAAGCACAGCGTCAGTTACTGTGCGCGCCATTGGGCCAGCAGTATCTTGGCTATGGGCGATAGGGATAATGCCATCTCGACTTATGGTACCTAAAGTAGGCTTGATACCGACAATACCGTTTATTGCCGATGGACAGGTTACAGAGCCGTCTGTTTCTGTGCCTACAGCCAATAATGCCAGATCTGCTGCAATGGCTACGCCAGAGCCAGCACTCGACCCACATGGGCTTGTAGTTAAGTCGTATGGGTTTTTACTTTGACCCCATAGGCCACTCCAACCACTTGACGACGAGGTTGAACGAAAGTTTGCCCACTCACTTAAATTTGTTTTTCCTAAAATAATCGCACCAGCATTTTTAAGTTGCTGAACCAAAAAAGCATCATTTTTAGGGTAGTGGTTTTTTAACGCCCAAGAGCCTGCAGTGTTGGCCATACCGTCAATAGTATCGATATTATCTTTTAATAAAACAGGAATGCCGTGTAATGGTCCTACTTTGCCTGATTTTTTATAAATCGCATCAAGCTCTTGCGCTCTTTTAAGCGCGTTTTTATTGAGCTGAACTACAGCGTTTAGTTGTGGCCCTTGGTCATCAATTTTGGTTATTCGGTCTAAGTAGTAGTTGAGCAATTCTTCACTTGTGAGCTGTTTATTTTCCATCATGCGGTGAACTTTAGTCACCGTTAATTCGTGATGATTTATGTTTGTTTTTGAACAAGCTGATAAAGTGCAGAGCATGAGCGCGGCTATAATGCTAATAAAACTTCGCATAGTACTTCCTTTTATTATTTGTACGCTTATATAACGTTAAAAAAAGCCACTTGTCTAGCCTTAAAGGTAAGCGTGATTAAACGTGATAGTGAGGTTTAGTATGAGAGGTAAAGATGTTTTGACGAAGTGTGTTTGTGCTGTGTTAGTGCCGAATAAGGAAGTACGCCACTTGCTTTGTCAAATGGCGTGTTTGCTATTAGCGGTGAATTAAGACTTTTATAGTTGCATAAATTGTCTGATCTTCTCGATTATCCCTTGGCTATCTAAGCCTAATTCTTGATGAATTTCAGCTTGTGTGCCGTGCTTAATAAAACTATCGGGTAAGCCTATATTGAGAATTTTTTTCGCAATACCTTGGCTTAAAATAAATTCGTTAACACCAGAGCCGGCGCCACCAGCAATGGCATTGTCTTCGACGGTGACAATACAGTCGTGACTGGCACATAGTGTTTTGATTAGCGCTTGATCTAAGGGTTTAACAAAACGCATATCAACTAAAGTGGCGTTAAGGGTTTCTGCCGCTATTTTCGCTTGCGTTAATAGAGTACCGAAGTTAAGCACAGCCACTTTACTTGGCACTTGGATGTTATCGTCTATCGCACGAATAATATTAGCTTTACCGATCTCAAGTGTTTCTGATATTGCCGGTAGTGTTGCACCATTGCCACTGCCACGAGGGTAGCGCACGGCGGCAGGGGTATTTAACTGATAACCGGTATTGAGCATTAACTGACATTCGCGTTCATCAGAGGGTGTCATGATAGTGAGGTTTGGAATACAACGCATAAAACTTAAATCAAATGCCCCTTGATGCGTCGCACCATCAGCGCCGACAATACCGGCTCTGTCAATGGCAAATAATACCGGTAAATTTTGAATCGCTACGTCATGAATAAATTGATCATAACCGCGTTGTAAAAAGCTTGAATAAATAGCTACCACAGGCTTTTGTCCGCCAATAGCTAGGCCGGCAGCAAAAGTGACCGCATGTTGTTCAGCAATAGCCACATCATAATACTGCTTGGGAAAACGTTGGCTAAACTCCACCATACCTGAACCTTCACGCATGGCTGGCGTAATGGCGGCAAGCTGACTATCTTGCTCAGCCACTTTACATAACCAATCACCAAATATGGCTGAATAAGTGGGCAAGCTTGGTGCGCTTTTAGGTAGGCTTGTTTCTGTGTGATCAAATTTAGGTACGGCATGATACTTGATTGGATCTTGTTCTGCCTGTTGATAACCCTTACCTTTTTTAGTGGCAATATGCAGTAATTGTGGGCCTTTGAGGTTACGCATATTAGAAATAGTCGCCACTAAGCCATTAACGTCATGACCATCAATCGGACCAATGTAGTTAAAACCCAGCTCTTCAAATAAGGAGCTTGGCACAACCATACCTTTTAAATGCTCTTCAGCACGACTGGCTAATTCTTTAATCGGTGGAATGTTTTCAAGTATGCGTTTACTCCCTTCACGGATACCGGTATATATGCTGCCAGAAAGTAATTTTGCTAGATGATTATTTAACGCACCGACATTTTCCGATATCGACATTTCGTTATCGTTTAAGATAACTAGCATGTTTTTATTGATATCACCGGCATGATTTAAAGCTTCAAAAGCCATACCTGCTGTCATGGCGCCGTCACCTATAACCGAAACCACCTTACGATTTTTTGCTTCTTGCTCAGCCGCAACGGCTAAGCCTAATGCCGCAGAGATTGAGGTGCTTGAGTGACCGACACTAAGTACGTCATATTCACTTTCTTCACGCCATGGAAATGGGTGTAAGCCGTCTTTTTGTCGAATAGTGTGGAGTTGATCACGTCGGCCAGTGAGTATTTTGTGTGGGTATGCTTGGTGTCCAACATCCCAAAGTAAATGGTCAAATGGCGTGTTATAAACATAATGTAAGGCAACGGTTAATTCAATGGTACCTAAGCCCGAGGCAAAGTGACCGCTACTTTTACTGACAGAATTTAAAAGATAACGTCTTAGCTCTTCACTGACTTTTGTTAATTGCTTTTGCTCTAATTTTCGCAAATCAGCCGGGAAATTGATCTTGGCCAATAAAGGATATTCAGTTAAGTTTATAGTCATATGATTCTATTAAATTTAAAAATTAATGTTTGCGGCTGACAATGAAAGTCGCAAAGTCGGACAAGCTCTGGGTATTGTAGGGCAAAGTGGCTAAAGCTTGAAGCGCTTGTTGATATAAGTTTTCGGCCTTTTCTTGTGCGCCCTGTAAACCTAACAATGCGGGATAGGTACTTTTATTGGCGGCAAGGTCAGAACCCGTGGGTTTGCCCAGCTCTTCTTCTGTTGATGTTATATCGATAATGTCATCACGTACTTGGTAAGCCAAGCCAACAAGCTTAGCATAAAGGGCTAATTGTTCTTTGTCATACAGGGTGGCTTTATTGCTGCATTCTGCGGCCATTTTTACCGAAGCTTCAAGTAAAGCGCCGGTTTTTAACGAGTGTAAATTTTCTAATGCGGCCAGTGAAATGGCTTTATCAGTGGCGGCTAAATCTAATGCTTGGCCACCACACATGCCTTGATAACCCGCGGCATTAACAAGGTGGCGTAATAAATTAATCCGCTTAGTGTCTACAGCCTCAGAAAATTCATGGTTGGCAATAATATCAAACGCTAGCGTTTGCAAACTATCACCAGCGAGAATAGCGGTCGCTTCATCAAAGGCTTTATGACAAGTGGGTTGGCCGCGACGCAAATCGTCGTCGTCCATTGCCGGTAAATCGTCATGCAACAGTGAATAAGCATGAATGCACTCTATGGCGGCGGCTACACCGTCAATATCACTTTGCTTGGCGTCTAATGTTGCCCCGGTAATATAAGCTAAATATGGCCGCATACGCTTACCCCCAATGAGTAAGCCGTAGCGCATAGCGGCTAATAACTTTTCATCGTTAAGGGTTAAGCTTGCAAGCTTTTTGCTGAGATAATTATTAATGCGCGTTTGCACATCATCAATATGGGCGAGTTTAGTCACGGATGTTAGTCTCGTCGGTATTAAATTTTTCTAACGGCGCTTGGCCGTTTTTTTCCAGCAAAATATTAATTTGCTGTTCGGCACCTTTAAGTTTTTCTTGATTATGCTGGCTCAGGTGTAGGCCACGTTCAAATAAGGTCATTGAGTCTTCAAGATTAAGATCACCTTGTTCTAAATTTTTCACAATGGTTTCTAATTCAACTAATGATTCTTCAAAGCTTAAGTTTTCAATTTTTTTTCTGGCCATGGACTTTTTTTTTGCGTGATATGAACTCTAGGCGCAAACTTACCTTAGCTAGGGCGCGGGGTCAATTAATGATGAATTGATGTTGATAAAGATAATATTGATATTAGCTTGTTAAGTTATTGACAATATGGACGATAACAAAGGTATAACAAAAAATATAAGTATTCGCGTCAGACCTATTCATCAGGTATTATCAGCCTAATGAGTATATCTAAGAAAATTTATCGGAGGCATTTGTGGATTTAGCAACATTAATAGGCATAGTCGGTGCAATAGGGTTACTGATTATGGCGATGTTACTCGCTGGCGACATTAGCATGTTTTTAGATACTCAGTCGGTGATTATTGTCTTTGGTGGTTCGATTTTTGTTGTGTTAGCCAATTATAATTTAGGCCAGTTTTTTGGTATCGGAAAAATTATTGGTAAATCCTTCATGTTTAAATTGGAGACACCTGAAGAGTTAATTGAAAAATCAGTAGAAATGGCTGATGCAGCTCGTAAAGGCGGTTTTTTAGCCCTAGAGGAAGCTGAAATTTCTAATGCTTTTATGCAAAAAGGTGTCGATATGTTGGTTGATGGTCATGATGCTGATGTTGTGCGAACCACGATGCAAAAAGATATCGACCTCACGACCGAACGTCATGAAACTGGCTCAAACATGATGATGGCCCTAGCCGATATTGCACCCGCTATGGGCATGATAGGCACCTTGATTGGCTTGGTTGCTATGTTATCGAATATGGATGACCCAAAGGCAATTGGTCCGGCCATGGCGGTAGCATTGCTAACAACCTTATACGGTGCATTTTTGGCGAATGTTATTGCCATACCTATCGCGTCTAAATTAAAATTACGTTTAGCAGAAGAGAAAATGAATCAAGAACTCGTGCTTGATGCCGTTTTAGGTATTCAAGATGGCCAAAATCCACGTGTTATTGAAGGCCTGCTAAAGAGCTACCTTGCTGAAAGTAAGCGAGCTGTTGATACAACTGAAGAGTAGGGGAGTTAATTATGGCAGATAAATGTAAATGCCCACCCCCAGGATTACCACCATGGATGGGCACATTTGCCGACTTAATGGCGCTATTGATGTGTTTTTTCGTCTTACTTTTATCATTTTCTGAAATGGACGTATTAAAGTTTAAGCAAATTGCGGGCTCAATGAAGTTTGCCTTCGGTGTACAAAATAAAATAGAAGTAAAAGACATCCCTAAAGGCACCAGTATTATTGCTCAGGAATTTCGCCCCGGTAAACCTGAGCCAACCCCGATTGAAGTTATTCAGCAACAAACCATGGAAATGACCCAACAAATGTTGGAATTTCAAGCCGGAGATGAAACCTCCGCGGGTGGTCGACAAGAGCAACGCGGCACCCAACGCGGTGGTCAATCACAAAGCACTGCAGATACCGTCTCAACAGCGGCACCACAAAAAGCTAGAGATGAGCTAGAACAAGCGTCACAAGATCAAGTTAATGACCTAGTGAAAAAAATAGCCCAGCAATTAGAACAACAAATTCAAGACGGCGCTATTGAGTTAGAGTCATTGGGGCAGCAAGTTATTATTCGTATTCGTGAAAACGGCTCATTTCCATCAGGCTCAGCATTCTTACAACCTCAATTTAAACCTATAATGCGAGAAATTGGTTTGTTATTAAATACTGTGCCCGGTGAGATCATGATCTCTGGCAACACAGATAACCAAGGCATAAGTTCTGAATTGTTTACCTCTAATTGGGACTTATCAAGTAAACGCGCTGTGGCTATTGCGCATGAAATTATTAAAGTGCCTGATTTTGACCAATCTCGTTTACTGGTTGTTGGCCATGCCGACACACGGCCATTAGTGCCTAATACTAATCGCTTAAACCGTCGTCGAAATCGTCGGGTTGAAATTGCTATTAACCAAGGTAAAGCGAAAGAAACAGCGCCAATCTCCATTCAGTGATGATAAAAATTTATCTCACTTAAAGGCAAGTTATATGAGGAGTACAAATCAGGTACTCCTTTTTTTATGGCTGAGCTTAAAGCTAGTCTATCGCCTCTGCTTTTAAATAGGCAGATTTTTGCACGTTAAGCACATGCCATTACCTTGATTATTTTGTTGTGCACACAGATATACGCCAACTATTGTGCAATAACAGGTGTTGAAGATAAATAACTTTCCTAATTTAACCGCGCTTTATACCTAAAACGCTTTGGTATTATTTCACTGTTAATGTTTATAACCTAGCAGATAAGCCGTTATCAGTTTACCTTAGGGTACTTAGCGCTGAAATTGCATATTAGAGTAGAACAGGTATATAATGCGCGCCATTCTAAATAAGGGCATTATTGTTGATGAGATTCATTGTTAAGTTACAGGCTGAAATAACCATTAAAAGCCGTCCAGTGCGTAAGCGTTTTACTAAGATTTTAGAATCAAGTATAAAAAATGTGCTGCGTCGTGTTGATGAACAAGTGACAACACAAATGCACTGGGACAACATTGAAGTTAATACGTCCAATAATAGCCCCGAAAACCGTTTAAAATTAATAGAGACCTTAAAATCCACGCCAGGCATTCCGACGTTTCTCGAAGTGCAACAAGCCAGCTTTACTGACCTTAATGATATTTGTGAAAAAACCTTAGCGGTTCATGCTAAGAATATCGAAAACAAAACATTTTCTGTCAGAGTAAAGCGTTCAGGTAAGCACGACTTTAATTCCATGGACGTCGAAAAATATGTTGGCAGTGGACTAAACTTGCACGTTGAATCTGCTAGCGTTAAATTGACAAAACCTGATGTTACTGTGTATTTAGAAATTAAAAATACACATTTATATATTGTTACCCAGCGTCACAAAGGTATGGGAGGTTTTCCCATTGCCACACAAGAAGATGTGCTATCGCTAATGTCGGGTGGTTTTGATTCAGGTGTTGCCAGTTATCAAATGATTAAAAAAGGTGCACGAACGCATTATTGTTTTTTTAATTTAGGCGGTGCGGCGCACGAAGTTGGTGTTAAGCAAGTCAGTTACTATTTATGGAATAAATACGGCGCGTCACATCGAGTGAAGTTTTTCGCGGTAGATTTTGAACCTGTAGTTGCAGAAATACTAGAAAACATTGAAAACGGTCTAATGGGTGTCGTGCTTAAGCGTATGATGATGCGAGCGGCAACCACAATAGCCGACAAAATGGGTATTCAAGCTTTAGTTACCGGTGAAGCAATAGGCCAGGTATCTAGTCAAACCTTAACTAACTTAAACGTTATTAATCGGGTGACAGACACCTTGATTTTACGACCATTAGCCACCTACGATAAACAAGATATTATTGATATTGCGCGTAAAATTGGTACAGAAGATTTTGCTAAAACCATTCCTGAATATTGTGGTGTTATTTCTAAAAAGCCAACGGTAAAAGCGGTATTGTCTAAAGTTGAGGCAGAAGAAGCAAACTTTGATTTCTCAATTCTTGACAAGGTGGTTGATGAAACGCGCATATTTGATATTCGTGATATTGGCAAAGAAAGTGAAGCAGAAATTCATGCGGTTGATACCTTAGATAACATTCCAGCCAATGCAGTCGTGCTCGACATTCGTAGTCCAGACGAAGAAGATGACAATCCATTAGCGTTAGAAGGTGTAGAGGTTATACATTTACCTTTTTACAAGCTCACCAGTCAATTTGGCGACTTAGATAAGTCTAAAGATTACTTACTTTATTGTGACCAAGGTGTGATGAGTAAATTGCAGGCGCTGTATTTATTAGGCGCAGGTTTTACCAATGTGAAAGTGTATCGGCCATAAGTAACCACTCTGTTTCAGCACAATGTTGCTCGCTGATGGAGTCTAGCCTAAATGGAACCTAGGGGATAATAGCGTGTTGGGCCATTTTTTCTAGGTCGAATTTGAGTCCGGCAAGCGTTAAATAGGCAATTAACCTGATGGGCCAAATATGCATAACCTATGTATAAATAGCCCAGTTAATTTTATTTGAGACGACAAAAATCAACGACAACTACAGCTAAATAACGCTATAGGTTCAACGGCTATAGTTAACATTAAAAAACCCTCAAATAAGTCATTGTTTGAGGGTTTTTTAATGTCAAACATGACAGAGTACTAAACTTCTAACTTCTAACTTCTAATGCTCTAATTTGCTGTATTATTTTTTCATTTTGGGGGACACCAAGACCTGCCTTTCTAGCCAGATTAACAATGTAGCCATTGATATAATCAATCTCAGTTTTTCGTTGCTGTAGAATATCACTGCGCATTGAAGAGCAATTTTTAGCGGTGTTTCTCGCGACCTGCAGTATGCTTGCTTTCAGCTCGTTAAAGTTAAAGTTAATGTTTTCATAAGCCGCTACAGCGATGATTTCATCAATTAATTTAGTGATGAGTGACTTGAATTTATCATCAAGTAGCTGACCATTATCGATGTTTTCTATCGCGGTTATCGGGTTAATAACACAATTTATCGCTAATTTAAGCCACTGCTTGTCCTTAATAGCCTCTGTAAAGCTCAATGTTGGCAAAGCTTGGCCCAATGTGGCGGTAAGTTCATCACGTATTGTTGGGCTAATATCGCCAGCGATCAGGCCTAAGTCATGGTGACCTAAACCCGTGTGCTGAGCATGAAAAGGGCGGGTTATTTTACAGCCATGGGTGGTTAATAACGCTAAACAAGGTTGCTGAAGTTTGGCTAAGTCCTGGTATGCACCCATGCCGTTATGACAAAAAACAATGATGGCTTGAGTTGATATTTTATTGGTTAAAGCTGCTATGGCGGCTTTAACCTGATAAGACTTTACGCAGAGCAATATCAAGTCTGCATTGGCCAAGGTCGTGTTATTGGCGAGCGTTAATAAGCCCTGTTGGCTGTGGTTGTTAAGGTCAGTAAAGTGATAATGTCTAGGCACAGAGCTTGCGCTTGCTGAGCAGGATAAACTGACTGAGTTTTTCTGCATTTTAGTTAAATGATGATACCAGAGCAGTCCGATAGCGCCTTGGCCAATAACCACAATATTCATGATATTGACTTATTACTCGAGCGATTACGGTAGATCAAAATTGCCCATCTAATAAGGCCAAATAATGCTATGCCGATTAAATCAGAAATAAAATCGCTTACTTGCGCACTGCGAAAGCCTAAATAATACTGTCCTAACTCGGTGAGTATGCCGTAAAAAGCGACGGTTAACATGGTATTAAATAACGGCAATTTTAATATGCTGTGTAGTACCCAAGTTAAGCAAAAAAAACTGATAATATGGCCAATAGAGTCGATTTCTGTGCTACGAAAAACCATGCGCCTCAAGTCTTCAGAACTAAAGTAAAAGCAAAAAAATAGCATGACAATAATGGCGAGAATAGATAAGTGATAGCGACTTTTCATTGCGGTGTAGGTCATTGTGCTTAATAAAATCAGATGTTATTAATCATATCAGTGCTAAGCAACGAAAACTATCATTGTTGTTTTGAACTAAAGGCTTTATTGCCATTAACATAAATAATCGATCGCTGAGTTAATTCAACGGGTATTATTCCTAGTCAAAGCAATAATTTGTTATCTTGTGCATTGGTATTAATTTCATATATTGATAATATATGCCTAATTATTGTTAGATAGAGAATCATCATGCCTTCAATGGATATTGTTTCCGAAATTAATTTGGAAGAAGTTAGAAACGCAACTGAAAATGCTAACCGTGAGTTATCGACTCGATTCGACTTTCGAGGTGCAGACGCAAGCTTTACTTGGAAAACGCCAACAGTAACGATGAAAGGTGATGCTGACTTTCAACTTAAGCAGATGGCGGATGTACTAAGAAGCCAATTAGTCAAACGCAATATTGACGCCAAAGCGCTGACACTGAGTAACACTGAGCACACAGGGAAAAACTTTAGCCAAGAGGCGACTTTTAAAGAAGGCATCGAACAATTGGTGGCCAAGAAAGTGGTTAAATTGATCAAAGACAGCAAGTTAAAAGTGCAGGCTTCAATTCAAGGTGAACAAGTGCGGGTTACCGGTAAAAAGCGTGACGATTTACAAGCGGTAATGCAATTACTCAGAGAAAATGAGTTTGAACAATCATTTCAATATAATAACTTTAGAGATTAATGCGCTAGTCATAGCGTTATTTTCTCTTGGTTAGTGTCTGATTTTTAAAAAGAGGCTTTGGCCTCTTTTTTTGCTTTAATCTTTTTTAAAGCTATAGGTAGCAATAAAAACACGATTGACTGTAATTTAGCTAGTAATGAAATGTTTACGCGAAAAACAGCGATTAAAAGCACTTTCATGATCTTTTTTACCAATAAACGCTGTTTTTTTCTTAATATTTTAAGTAAATTAACTTATTCAAATAATAATAATGATGGTTTTAAATGGCTGCTTCTAGAGGTGCGTTCAGTTCTCGTTTTGGTTTTATCATGGCGGCGGCGGGTTCTGCGGTAGGGTTAGGTAATATATGGGGTTTTCCAACCCAAACGGCAAGTAATGGCGGCGCTGCATTTGTGCTAGTTTATTTAGTGCTTGCCTTTTGTTTAGCGTATCCCGCTTTTATGGCGGAGTTACTGATAGGGCGATATGGCCAAGCCAATGCGGTGACGTCACTACAAAAAATATCACGCAATATTTTTCACAAACGTTTTGCTTTTGTCGTTGGCTTTGGCGGTATTGTTTGTGCGGCATTAATTTTAAGCTTTTATGGCATTTTAGCGGGTTGGATGATGTCATTCGCGATTGAGCCGATGACGACTTTGTTAGGCTTTAATGAAGCGTCAAACTGGCTAACCTCACAATCTATAGCGCGTAATTTAATTTTTTCTGCGTTATTTATGATGCTGACTATCGCGATTATTCGCCGAGGTGTTGAGGAGGGTATTGAAAAATGGTCTAAGCGCTTAATGCCTATGCTAATAGGTTTGCTGATTTTATTGATCTTCTATGTCTTTACGTTAGAAGGGGCAAAAGAAGGCTTCGCGGCGTATTTAAATCCTGATATTTCTCGTTTATTTGAGCCCGACTTACTGATCAGCGCATTGGGGCAAGCTTTCTTTTCTTTGTCACTAGGGACTAGTGTGATGGTGATTTATGGCTCATATATATCTAAAAGTGAAAACTTAGTATCGCTTGGTGCGCAAGTGACCTTAATTGACGTCTCTATTGCCTTCTTGGCCGGTTTGCTTATTATTCCATCCATGTATGTTGCTCAGGCACAAGGTGTCGCCATCTTTAGTGCAGATGGTAGTTTAATTTCTGGTCCTAATTTGGTTTTTGATGTCTTACCGACGTTATTCGATGGTATGGGGGCTATTGGTTTATTTGTTGGCTTTGGTTTTTTTGTTTTAATGTCAATTGCCGCGTTAACATCGAGTATTTCAATGTTAGAAGGGCCGGTTTCTTTTGTGGTAGAACGCCATAATATTGAACGGAAAAAAGCCACTACCTTTATTGGCCTGGGTATATTTATGTTAAGTACCTTAATCGTCTTTAATTTTGATGTGCTTTTTGGTTTAGTTATTTCGATGTCTACCGTTTATGGTCAACCACTGATTGCTATGTTGTGCTGTGTGTTTGTTGGTTGGATTTGGTTTCGTAACGATATTTTAAATGAGCTTAAGCAAGGTAATGATATGGTTGAACATTCGTTGTTTTGGAAAATTTGGCCTTGGTACACTAAGTTTGTTTGTCCCACCGCAATCGGTATTGTTTTCTGGCATTCATTGTAATAAAGCCACTTTAAAATTTAGTGATTAAAAAGGGAGCTATTTTAGCTCCCTTTTCTTATGCTATTTTTTGCCATAATGGTGGTTAAGTATAGATTATAATGCCGGCCATGATTGTTGCCATGGTGGTGTCAGTTGCTTTATAACCGCAAGCGTTGAAGTGTGGTTGAAAACAGCCCCCGTGCTTGGCGGCAGGCAGTACTGATATTGTTTATTGTGCAAACTAAAGCTTAAGGCAAAGGCGTGTAGATAACCTCGATCAGTATTGAGTTCACTGTTGTAGAGCGGATCACCCAGTATGGGTACGCCTATGCTATTTAGCGCCACTCTAATTTGATGCGTTTTACCCGAATGAGGCTTGATTAAATAGAGCCGTTGTTTGGGGGCGATAGTGAAAGACAAGAATTGGCTGATGGCGGGACTATCCATAGTGCGGAGCAACTTCCACATACCTCTGCGGCTTTTCTCCATATCACCTTTAATTAAGCCTTGTTTTTTTTTCGGCTTACCTTCCGCTATTGCCAGGTAATATTTTTGCACTTGGTGTTGCTCAAATTGTTGTTGAAACGCTCTTGCGGTGGCACTATTTTTAGCCACTATAATCAACCCCGAGGTCATCTTATCTAATCGATGAACCGGATAAAGCTCAGTGAGGGCAAACTGGGTTTTTAGCTGCGCTTTTATTTGGGAAAATAAACCGCTGCCCAGGGTATCTTCATCATGAAAACTCAGCCCTTGGGGTTTATCAATGACGACAAAGTCAGCTTGGTGATCAATTACAGTTAATGTTTGCTCAGTCATTAAAAGCTCAGCCCTATGATTATATAAATAATCAGTGTGAGTACCGCGCCCACTAAGGCATAAGGTAATTGGGTTTTAACGTGCTCAAAGTGATCACAGCCACTGGCAATTGAGGCGACAATGGTGGTGTCGGAAATAGGTGATGCATGATCGCCAAATATACCGCCACCGAGCACGGCAGCCACCAAAAATTCAATAGGCAAACCGCTTTGTTGCGCGATAGGTACAGCAATGGGGATCAGTATTGCAAAGGTGCCCCATGATGTGCCGGTTGCAAAGGCCATTATAGCGGCGGCAATAAATAAAATGGGAGCCATTAAAAATAACGGCACTTCAACATTAATTAATTGGCTGACATAAACCCCGGTACCAAGCGCTTTAATAGCGTCGCCAAAAGCAAACGACAAGACTAAAATGGCGACAACAGGTGACATATATTTAATACCGGTAACAATGGTTTTAACGATAGTCGACCATGACATGAGCTTGTGGCTGATAATTAAGAGCACTAAGAATACTAGCGCAGCAACCACAGACCAAAACACAGAGAAAGCACCAGAGCCTCGACGTATATCACCGTCACCGGTAAACCAAAGCAGTATAAAAGTGCCCATTAATAGCGTTAGCATCGGGAACCACATAATATAGGCGGGGGCAACATCATCAACCGTGGTTTTTTGTTGTGCTTGAACTACTGATTCAGCACGCTTTAAGGGGCCAAAAACTCGGCCACTAAATGCGGTGTAATAAGCTAAAGCAACCGCAATAATGGCGTAAAAATTATAGCCAATGGTAGCAATTAAAATACCGACCGGATCCTTAAATGAATAACCATCAAGTAAGCCTAAAACATAAGCTCCCCAGCCATTAATCAAAAATAAAATGCTGATGGGCGCACAGGTTGAATCAACCAAGTAAGCTAGCCTAGCTCGGCTAAGCTTGTGCTGATCGAATAGCTTTTGACTCGCCATGCCGGCAGTAAACATGCTGAGATTAGTATCAGTAAAAATGGTGGTACCGATCACTGTGGGTAACATGCTAGCTTGTCGGCTGTTTTTCACTAAGTTTAATGAGGCGAGGTGGTTAATAAAGCCGTTTACCGCGCCCGATTGATTCATCAAGGTGACTAACGCGCCAATTAATAAGCTGAAACTGACAATATATACGTTACCTAAAGAATAAAATACTTGCGCAATACCAAGTGTAGTGCCAGTTAAACCGTCAATAGGATTGCCATTTGCTATCATGACATAACAAAGCATTACACCACATAAAAGTGCAAAAAGTGCTTTTTTTCGCCATATGGCAATGATGATAGCAACAAGCGGGGGAAGTAAGCTAAAAACACTGTCTTGCATAGTAAACCTTTATTATTATTTTATGTTGGGGGGAACTTGTCGCTATAACTTAAAAATTTACAGCAGCTAACTTTACCGTAAGCTCATGCAATAAGAAACTGTATGCTTGCAGACCTGAGGATAAAAATTTTTAAAAAAAGAAACATACTTTCACTGA
This sequence comes from Colwellia sp. MB3u-4, assembly GCF_014077065.1. Taxonomy (NCBI): domain Bacteria; kingdom Pseudomonadati; phylum Pseudomonadota; class Gammaproteobacteria; order Alteromonadales; family Colwelliaceae; genus Colwellia; species Colwellia sp. MB3u-4. The sequence continues at coordinate 46,271 of NZ_JACGVE010000082.1, forward strand.
ATTGCTGCAATATCTGAGTTAGATAAAGATAAGTGCAGCAATATAGCGTATATTTTACCAGAGTAAGGTGGTGAGTTTAAAGTTAGAGAGCAAGTTTTTACCGTTTTGTTGGTACTTTATTTACTTGACCTACTCATATTTAAAGAATAATAAATCATTGTAGCCATTGAAAAATTCACATTTCACCCTTAAATAACAGTCACTCACTGGCGTAACGCATCAGGAACTATTTTGACACTATCATTAAACGAATATATCACGGCTTTTACTCAAGAAAAGCATCAAACTTCTTTGAGCCAATTTGGTCGAGGTATAGAACGTGAAGCACTTCGGGTGCTACCACAAGGCGGGTTGTCTGAACGCCCGCACAGTGAACGATTAGGCTCGGCGTTAACCCATCCTAATATTACCACCGACTACTCAGAAACCTTGATGGAATTTATCACCCCGGTGAGTTATAAACCTGAAACGGTTATTGCCCAACTTGAAGATGTGCAAAAGTTTACCTTAAGCCAACTTGATGGTGAGCTATTATGGCCAATGAGTATGCCGTGCTTTGTTGATGATGACGATAAAATACCCTTAGCTCAGTTTGGTAAATCTAATATAGGTAGAATGAAAACTGTTTATCGCCAAGGCTTAAAAAATCGCTATGGCAGCATGATGCAGGTTATCTCTGGCATACACTTTAACTTTTCCTTTCCAAAAAGTTTTTTTCAATCGCTGCAAACCATCGAAAAAAATACTGATGACATTGATGATTATACTTCTGATAAATATTTTGCACTGTTAAGAAACTACAAACGTTTTTGCTGGCTGATCCCATATTTATATGGCAGTTCACCGGCTATTTGTGGTTCTTTTTTAAAAAATAAACCGACTGATTTACCGTTTAAAAAAACCGAAAAAGGTTATTTGTATCTTGAGTATGCTACGTCGTTACGTATGAGCGATTTAGGTTATACCAACAGTGAACAGTCATCGTTGCAAATTTGCTATAACAACTTGTCAGGCTACTTAGACGGGGTGAAAAACGCGATTAACTTACCGTCGAAAAAATTTGAGAAAATTGGTATTAAAGTGGATGGTAAGTACCAACAGCTCAATAGTAATGTTTTGCAAATAGAAAACGAATTATACGCGCCAGTGCGACCAAAGTGTGTTGCTAAAGCCGGCGAAAAGCCATCAGAAGCTTTAAACAATAGGGGCGTTGAATATATTGAAGTTAGAGCACTTGATGTTAACCCCTTTTCTGCCACGGGCATTACGGTTGAACAAGTGCGATTTTTAGACATTTTCCTAACTTTTTGTATGCTGGAAACGAGTCCAATACTTGACTGCAAAGCACAGGCAACCAGTGAAGAAAATATGGATGCTGTGGTAGTAAGAGGTCGTGATCCAAGCTTATTATTACGAGATATTACAACAGGTAGTGCAGAAGAAAACAGCGCAGAAGAAAAGTCTGTACAGCAATGGGGTGGCGAAATTTTCGCTCAAATGGCCGGTGTCGCCACGTTATTAGATCAAGCTAATGACAGTAAGTTATACAGCCAAGTACTGGCGGCGGAAGCGGCTAAAATTAACGACGCGAGTTTAACGCCGTCAGCACAAATTTTAGCGGCAGTGGTGGATGAAAATCAATCATTAACGAAAATGGCACTTACTAAGGCTGTTGATTATCGCCAACAGCTTTTAGCTAATGATTATCAAGAGTTTAACGAAGAATATTTTATTGAAACTGTCACAGATTCATTGCGAAAAAATGCCGCGATTGAAGCAAGTGATAAAGTAGATTTTGATTCTTTTTTACAGGATTACTTTTCCTGAGTAACCCTAAGCTAAATTGTTAGCAAAGCTTTCAGCAAAAAAAAAGCGCGTTAAGGTAACGCGCTGTAAATAATAAGAAAGCAGTCCAGGAAGGTTTTACTTTCATGTATTATGACTGGCTATTGTTTTGGTGGTTCATTTTTTATACGATTTATTTGTCCTTCCTCTTATTTCCTTCCTTCCTTCCTTAATGAGCACTCAGCAGAAGCTTGCATGACATTGACTTTTTTCCCTATTTTATAATCAGCATGATTCACCAATAAGGCTATCAAAGTCAGATTAATAGTTAAAATAAAATAAGTTTAAGATCAAAAAGCCCCCTAATAATTTAGCTTCAAACAATGAATGTGCTGCGAAATATATAAAGTTACTGACTAATACGCGCTTATTGGCGCAGCATAACAAACATTCCTAAAAAGTTAATAAGTGCCTAAACCTAGGTAAATTTTATCTAGTATCTAGCGCCTATTTAAATATGAGGTTATTACGGTGTTTTTATTTTATGCGTCAGAATAGAGCTTTCCAAGCGAGCACTAGAAAAAAGTGTCATATATAGCGACTTTAATCTGAAAATTCGACAATATTCTGGCATGATATTATCATTCAAAACTAAGTAACTGCATTCATGGCCTTTTTTAAAACACTTATTATTTCTGCGTTAGCTTGCTTAACGTTATCAAGTTGCGCGACTAGCCCACCCAAAAATCCTGAAAATTTATGCGAAATATTCCGTGAACATAGAGATTGGTACTTTATTGCAAAAGAAGTACGCGAACGTTGGGGCGTACCTATTCATGTGCCGATGAGTATGATGTATCAAGAAAGCTCATTTAAAGCCGGTGCATTGCCTCCTAGGGACTACCTGCTAGGGTTCATTCCTTGGGGTAGAGTTAGCAGCGCTTATGGCTATTCACAAGCAAAAACTATGACTTGGGCAGACTACGTGAGAGAAACTGACAATTCGGGTGCTGATCGTGATGACTTTGAAGATGCTATCGATTTTATGGGGTGGTTTATTTTTAAAACTCAAAAAATTAATAGGGTCTCTAAATGGGATGGCTACAACCAGTATTTAAATTATCATGAAGGTTGGGGCGGCTTTAAACATAAAAGTTATAAGAAAAAACCTTGGTTAAGTAAGGTGGCCCGAAAAGTCGATCGTCGTGGTAAGCGTTATTCAAGTCAGCTTAAAAGCTGTGAAGAAGAACTTAATCATGGTTGGTTATGGCGTTTATTTTTTGGTGATTAATTCATTTATTATGACAGAGGTTAACAAGTTTTTAGCCTCTCGTTATTTTTGTCGCTTTATTACTAGCAACATTACTAGCAATAGTACTAGCCATTATTTAACCAAGGGCAAGCTTTTACCCCTCTTAAAATTACCCGTGTCTTACACTGTTTTACTGCACCGTTTTATTCGTTAGTTCCATAGCATAGTTCTTGCCAAAGTTGATAAAAATAGTATTATTTTTTAACAACTCAGTGTGAATCAGGGCTAGAAAATAAACGCAGTGATTTTTAAAAAAAACTTCATTTTATTTCGAAAAATCGATTGCAAAATTCAAAGGCTATTTGTTAGAGGGCTCGCATTTGTTATCCACAGAAATTGTGGAAAAATCGTCTTCAGATCTAGAGCTGTGCATAACCTTGTTAGTAAGTCTCGGTGGCGAACGTTCTATCCACAAAAATATCTAAAAATGAGCCAGGAATATTTTGGGGTCAATGTCATTCACTGATCGGCATCATAAGATGAAATGAATAACTGAGGACGGTAGTTGGCTACTAAAGCTAACTTATTAAAGCTTAGTTATTAAAGCTTAGCTATCGAAGAGGTCATAAGAAAAAGGCACCGTTGACTTAGGTTCAACGGTGCCTTTGCGCGAAAAGCTAGTTTAGCCTTTACAGCGCTAAGATTTAATACCATCATAAAAATCAGGTAAAATTCTAACTGTTTTGATCATATTGTCTTTTACTTCGATAATTTCCAGCGGGTAGCCTGATATTCTAACGCTTAAGTTTGCTTCTGGAATATCTTCAAGGTATTCCAAAATTAAGCCATTGATCGTTTTTGGGCCATCAGTAGGGAAATTCCAGGCCATTTCTTTATTCACGTCACGTACAGTGGCACTGCCATCGACTAAATAGCTACCGTCGGGTTGAATATTAACTTCATCGCTAGTGGTTGGCGTCATCGTTGTAGTGAAATCACCGACAATTTCTTCAAGAATATCTTCTAAGGTGACTAAACCTTGAATATCACCATATTCATCGACCACTAAGCCTATGCGCTCTTTTGCATGTTGAAACTTTAACAGTTGCACATTGAGGGGAGTACCTTCAGGAATAAAATAAATTTCTCGCACAGCACGTAACAAGGTTGCTTTGGTGAATTGTTCTTTTGAGACTAATCGCAAGGCATCACGCATGTGAACATAACCTACTACATCGTCAATATTGTCACGATATAATAATACCCGGGTATGGTTTGACTGGGTAAGTTGTTTTTGGATGCGTTTCCACTCGTTATTGATATCGATGCCAACCAGTTCATTACGCGGGATCATAATATCTTCAACGGTGACATTTTCTAAATCGAGAATACCCACCAGCATGTCTTGATCTTGAGATTTCAATAAGGCACCTGATTCATTTACTACGGTGCGTAATTCTTCAGAGCTTAAGCTGTGTTGTTCACGTTGTTCTGAACTAATGCCTAATATGGCTAATATGCCATTGGTGATCCAATTGACCGCAATAACGAAAGGGTAGAGTAGCTTTAAAAGTAAAACTAGGATTAATGAACTCGGAAACGCGACTTTTTCTGGGTACAATGCGGCTAAGGTTTTTGGCGTTATTTCAGCAAAAATCAAAATAACTAAGGTCAGCAATAAACCTGAATAAAACACGCCTGCGTCGCCGTACAATCGTTGCGCTATGATGCCGGTAATTAGGGTGGCAAAAATATTGACTAAGTTATTGCCAATCAGGATCAGGCCAATTAATTTATCTGGTTTTGCCAGTAATTTACTCACCCTTTTTGCGCCACTATGATTTTGTTTTTCTAAGTGTTTTAACCGATACCGGTTAATCGACATCATGCCCGTTTCAGAACCAGAGAAATAGGCTGATATAAATATGAGAATGCCAAGTACGACAAACAGCATATCGGTAGAGATGTTATCCAAAAGGGATCCTATTGATGCGTTATTTATAAGCAGTATTACCAGACCACAGTGGAAAAGTAATACAAAGTTAACTTATACCCTAAAAATTATAATAAGAGAAATTCTTTCACAAATCGGCTACCAAAATAAGCCAAAGTCAGTATGAAGGTGGCAATTACGGTTAATATGAGTACCCGTTGGCCACGCCAACCTTGTTTAAAATGTCCCCATAACGTTAAGAAATAAATGCTGCAGGCGATCAGCGATAAAATAGTTTTATGCGCATTTACTTTTGAGATCATGCCGTCAAGAAACAAAAAGCCTAATGCTTGGCTGAGTAATAGGCAGATGCTACCTAACAGTAAAATAATATATAACTGACGTTCAACTTGCATTAAAGGCGGTAAATGATGCACGGCTTGAATATTTTTACTTTTTAATTTTTTATTGATATAGGCAACTTGGAAGGCATACAAAGTGGCGATAACTAAAATACAATAGGCAATAAGGGCTAAAGTAATGTGGCTTAACATGGCAAGCTTATCGCTAACAATTTCCATATTACCTATGGGTGAAATGAAAATCATACTGAGTTGCCAAAGGCCAGCAAAACCATAAATTACGGGTAATAATAAATTCACCTTGAAGCGTAAAGCGACCGTAGAAATAACTAAGGTAATAATTAAACTGACCAGTGAAACCACATTAGGTAGCGAGAAATTAAGGTGGTTATGGGTAAATAAAAATTGTGAGCTACTTAATACATGAAAAACAATCGCCAAACAGGCAAAAATCAAGGTAATGATTAAGTTTGGTCCTTTCGGATGAAATAAACGCGATAAAATTGATACCGTCGCCACGCTGTAGCATACAAACGCAGTAAATGAACTGATACTTGAAAATTCCACAAAGAGCTCCAAAAAAATTAAAAATTGTCCACAAGGTAAATAATACTGCTAGTTAATATTTACTATAGCGATTCTAGCAGAACCGCTAGCAGACTCCATACTATTGTTTATTTTATATCAAGAGTTTACGCAAAGGTTTAATGGCTAAGAATGTTAATACGCCAAGACAAGTTAAGCCAAACCAAAAAGGTATTAACTGATGACTGTGTTGCATTTGCTGACTAATATCAATGTTAAAATAAACTAGCCCCCAGTCCAATAATAAACCAAAACTAATGGCAGAAATGCTAATGCCTAAAAGGTACTTTATTAATACGCTACTACCCATTTCATTTTTGATCACGCCCAAGGTTGAAATGTTAGTGGCTGGCCCTGCCATCATAAAGACTAATGCAGTACCGGGAGAAATGCCTGCCATAATAAAGCCAGCGGCAATAGGTGTTGAGGCAGTCGCGCATATATACATAGGAATCGACAGTGCAATCATTACCAACATAGCGCCTAAGCCACTGCCATAGCTTAATAAAAATGATGTAGGTACAAATGTTCTTACCGCAGTGGCAAACAATAAGCCTAACAATAGCCATCGCACTAAGTCATCAATTAATTGTGTTGCGCTATAGCGAATGCCGGCCAATGTTTTCGCTATTACTGAATGGCTAAGTACCGAATGGCTAGGCTTTGTTGGCTTGCTTGCACAGCACGAATTGGATGGCTCGGCTGCTTCAGCTTTAACAGCGGTTGTTATTTTTGCACAACAAGTTGTTAATTCACTATGCGTGTTGTGGCTTTTTACTCGGGTAAAGCTCTCTTTGGATGTGGCAACTATCATACCGGTAAAAATTGCCGATAATATTGCTGTCACTGGGCGATAAATGGCGAGAACAGGCCCTAACAAAGCATAGGAAACCGACACCGAATCTACGCCGGTTTCAGGTGTTGCGACTAAAAACGCTGCAGTGGCAGGAGCTGAAGCGCCTGAGCGTCGTAGTTCAGTCGCCACAGGGATCACGCCACATGAACATAACGGTAATGGTGCACCAATAAATGCCGCTTTAATAATGGCTTTATTACCATGACCTAAATGCTGGCTTAAAATTTTGGTGGGTACCCAAGCTTTCATCAGACCGGCAATAAGTAAACCGAGCAATAGCCATGGGCTAGCTTCTAGGCTGAGCTGTAATAAATTGTCAAAAAATAAAATAAAGGTATTCACACTTGGTCCAAAAGTGAGGTAATTAATGAGAGTTTATCATAAATTTTTTCACTGTTATTGATCTATAACTAGGCTTTTTTGTCTACATATCGTGAGATTAAATCTCATCATTAGCTTAAAAACATAACTTCTACTTTCGCTAATTAATTGTACGGGTATAATAGAGGTAATTTTTTGCGCAAAGTTAATATTTGAGTCATTTATGTTTGAAAATCTTTCCGATCGTTTAACGAAAACACTAAAAAATATCAGTGGCCGTGGTCGCTTAACAGAAGACAATATAAAAGAAACTTTACGTGAAGTACGGATGGCCTTATTAGAAGCTGATGTCGCTTTACCGGTTATTCGCGATTTTATTGCCAAAGTAAAAGAAAGTGCTGTTGGGCAAGATGTTTCTAAAAGCTTAACGCCAGGTCAGGTTTTTGTAAAAATTGTTCGCACTGAACTTGAAATGGCCATGGGTGAAGTTAATGAAGCCCTTAACCTAAAAACAGCGCCGCCAGCTGTTGTGTTAATGGCCGGCTTACAAGGTGCAGGTAAAACGACCTCTGTTGCTAAGTTAGCTAAATTTTTAACTGAGCGTGAAAAGAAAAAAGTGCTTGTGGTGAGTGCTGATGTTTATCGCCCCGCAGCGATTAAACAACTGGAAATGTTAGCCACTGAAATTAATGTTGGCTTTTTCCCAAGTGACATTAACCAAAAGCCTATTGATATTGCCAATGGGGCGATTGACCACGCGAAGAAAAACTTTTTTGATGTCGTTATTGTGGATACCGCCGGGCGTTTGCATATCGACGGCGAAATGATGGCTGAGATCCAACAGTTACACGCCGCCATTAACCCCATTGAAACCTTGTTCACGGTTGACGCCATGACAGGTCAAGATGCGGCTAATACCGCTAAAGCCTTTAATGATGCTTTACCATTAACCGGTATTATCTTAACCAAAACTGACGGTGATGCCCGTGGTGGTGCGGCGTTATCTATTCGCCATATTACCGGTAAACCCATCAAGTTTATGGGGGTTGGCGAAAAAATTGAAGCCTTAGAGCCTTTTCATCCAGACAGAATTGCTTCTCGTATACTGGGTATGGGCGATGTACTTTCTTTAATTGAAGAGGTCGAGCAAAAGGTTGATCGCAAACAAGCTGAAAAATTAGCGAAAAAAGTTAAAAGTGGCAAAGGTTTTGATTTAGAAGACTTTCGTGACCAACTTGTGCAAATGAAAAGCATGGGAGGCATGATGGGCATGATGGATAAATTACCCGGTATGGGCAATATGTCGGAACAAGTTAAAGGCCAAATGGATGACAAAGTGACTATTCGGATGGAAGCTATGATTAATTCGATGACCAAAGCCGAACGACAACGCCCTGACGTGATTAAAGGTTCACGCAAGCGTCGTATTGCTGCCGGTTCGGGTACGCAAATACAAGACGTTAATAAATTGCTCAAACAATTTACTCAAATGCAAAAAATGATGAAAAAAATGTCGGGTAAAGGCGGCATGCAAAAAATGATGCGCTCAATGAAAGGCATGATGCCTCCAGGTGGTGGCATGGGCGGCGGTATGCCGGGTCGTTAACCTATTAAGCTAAATCATATTTTGAAACCAAAAAAGGTAGCATGTGGCTACCTTTTTTAGTTTCTACACTTTTCTATTCTAGAATTACATGACAGGAGTTTGTTATAAATCTCTGCTCTCATCTATGATTTTTCTTTACTCAATGTGGGTCATAGCGGCTAAATCAAGCGCTTTTATTTTTAAATCTTAAGTACGCTTTAACCGCATTTATATTTTTTCGATTAAGTATTCTATTACCGAGGGCAGTTAGCATTGAGCCTAACACCACAAAGCTGGCTCCGATATAAGCGAGTGCATTCAACTGTTGTGCTTGGAATGCTGTTGGCCAAATTTGCTCAGCGATAGTGGCAAACAACACGGTAAGTAAGGGTGTTATCGCCAAGGTTGCACTCACCTTGGCGGTTGACAAATATTCTAATGACTTAGCAAAAGTGCCATAGGCAATGAGGGTGTTAGCGCAGCAAAAAAGTAACAAAAGTAATGCGCTATCATCTAAAGACTTTATTTTTTCCGGGCTTGCCAAGGGTAAGAAAAACAGGGCACTTAATAAGTAAATACACCACATTATTTGGTTTGAGCTGTAATAACGTAACATTTTTTTTTGCATGATTGCATAGGCCGCCCAAGTTATTGCCGCCCCAAACATAATGATAAAGCCAAGTAAAAAATCATGTCTATCAATGCCACTGCTATTAATAAATTGTTGATTAAAAAACAATAACAAACCTGAGATAAGTACCAAAGAGCCGACCATTTGACCACGGCTAAAGTGTTCCTTCATTACAACAACACTGCCGAGTAACATGAAAAAGGGCGCCATTTGAATAAGCATTTGTGCAGTTTCTACTGGTATATAGTGCAATGAAACCAGATAAAGTATGTAGTTAAAACTCAACAGAATAGCAGCAAGCAATAGTCGTTTCATGACGCTAGTTTGCTGCAGTGCTGAGTTAGGTATTTTTCTGGTTGCTGATAAAAATAGAGTCACAAAAAATGCAGCGAACACGAAGCGATACCAAGTAATAGTATAAGCGTCCATTAGTACTAAAACAGATTTTAGCGCTAATGGCAGTAATCCCCACATAATAGCCGTGGTCATCGCTAGCATTAATCCTTTTATACTGGTGTTTGCGAGCTGAGTCATAGTTTTCGCCGGCTAGAAAGAGTGAATTAAAGCGCGGGTATATGGCGCTTGGTTTTGCAGACGTGGATTATATCGTTATATTGCTAACACAGGTAACTAATTTGCGAAATAATTCATCCAAGGCTAGCTTTAGGTTGCTTTGTCAACAGAAAAGCGTAATATACGCGAGCTTTTCTGTTGCTTAGTCGACGGAAATGTCTGGGAAATTCGTTTTAACACTTAAATTATATAGAGGACGATATGGTTACCATTCGTTTAGCTCGTGCCGGCGCAAAGAAGCGTCCATTCTATCAGGTTGTTGTTGCAGATAGCCGTAACTCTCGCGATGGTCGTTTCATCGAGAAAGTTGGTTTTTTCAACCCTACAGCGCAAGGTCAAGCGGAAAAATTACGTTTAGACTTAGACCGTGTCAACCATTGGGTTGGTCAAGGTGCAACTGTATCTGATCGTGTGGCCAAATTAATTAAAGATGCTAACAAAGCAGCTTAATTTAATTGGTAGGTTTTAGGAGTTTGTTGTGGAAGTTATTGGTAAAGATGTCACTTTAGGTAAAGTAGGCGCAGTCTACGGTATCAAGGGTTGGTTGAAAATTCATTCATTCACAGATGACCAAGAAGCCATTCTAGACTATTTTCCTTGGTCTTTAAAATTAGGGGATAAGATTCAATCAGTAGATATTACCGATTGGCGCAAACATAACAATGGTCTTGTGGTTAAAGTTGCAGGTATTGATGATCGCGATGTAGCACAAAAGCTCGTGGGTTCAGAGATATTTGTCAGCGAAGAGGCGTTATCAGACTTACCTGAAGGTGAGTTTTATTGGCGTGATCTAATCGGCATGGCGGTAGTTACTGACAAAGGTTACGACCTAGGTCGGGTTTCCGACATAATGGAAACGGGCGCTAACGACGTACTGGTTGTTAAAGCTAATCTGAAAGATGGCTTTGGTAAAAAAGAAAGGTTAATACCTTACTTAATGGACCAAGTTATACTTTCGATAAGCGCTGAAGATAAACAAATTTGTGTTGACTGGGACCCAGGTTTCTAACTTGAGTAAGAGTGTATTAACAAACATGCTTAGTGATAAGAAAATGTGGATTGGGGTGATAAGCCTTTTTCCCGAAATGTTTGACGCAATTACTGAGTATGGGGTGACAGGCCGAGCTATACGTAATGGTCTAATTGAGTTTCATAAGTGGAACCCAAGAGATTTTACTCATGATAAACATCGCACTGTGGACGACCGACCTTACGGTGGCGGCCCAGGGATGCTTATGATGGTTCAACCATTACGTGATGCTATACAAGCTGCAAGAAAAGCTGCAGATGAAGATAGCAGCCCTGATCTTATTAAAGAAAAGGGTAGAGCGAAGGTTATTTATTTGTCGCCGCAAGGACGGAAATTGGACCAAGCTGGTGTACGTGAATTAGCACAACATGACCGACTGATATTTATAGCAGGACGTTATGAAGGTATAGACGAGCGACTAATAGAGTCTGAAATTGACGAAGAATGGTCGGTCGGCGATTATGTATTAAGTGGTGGGGAATTACCTGCTATGAACATAATCGATGCCGTAGCACGCTTTGTGCCTGGAGTATTAGGACATCAACAATCAGCTGAGCAGGATTCATTTTCTGACGGTTTATTGGATTGTCCACATTACACTCGGCCAGAGGTTATGGACGTTTCGGTAAACGAAGCAAAGTCTGTTCCTAAAGTGCTATTAAGTGGTAATCACGAGCATATAAGGCAATGGCGCCAATATCAGTCGTTAGAAAGAACTTGGACTAGAAGACCGGAACTTTTAACTAACCTAGCTCTGACAGCAGAGCAGCAAAAAATGTTAATTGCCATTAAGGCTGATAATAAAAATGCTGCTGATGACTGTGAAACCTAGGAAGAAGGTATTATGAGTAATATTATTAAGCAGCTCGAAGCCGAGCAAATGAGAACAGATGCACCAGACTACCGCCCAGGCGATACAGTTGTGGTACAAGTAAAAGTTACAGAAGGTGAAAAATCACGTCTTCAAGCATTTGAAGGTGTTGTAATTGCTATTAAAAACCGCGGCATCAATTCTGCATTCACTGTTCGTAAAACTTCGAACGGTGTTGGTGTAGAGCGTGTATTCCAGACACATAGCCCAATCGTTGACTCAATTGCAGTCAAACGTCGCGGCGATGTACGTCAAGCTAAGCTATACTACTTACGCGAGCTATCTGGTCGTAAAGCACGTATTAAAGAGAAATTGGGAAAAAGATAATTCCCCTTTAATACGCGTATTGTTAGTTAGTTAGTTTGAGAAAAGCCTGTTTGGGAAACCAAATAGGCTTTTTTGTGTGTTTTTTTTACTTATCGAGCAGCTGTAACGTTAGCAAAAGCTACAATAAAAGCAGGGAATACCTAGCCATAGCCGTGCATGAGCCAGCGACTCTAGGTTTATTTTCGTTGTTATTGTGTTTTATGTGCTTAGGCAAGTACAGAAAACAGTCAACACTTGTTTTATTTTAACGCCTCAACACTTTCTAGGCTTTATTCTATCTTCTTGATTTAAATGTCTTGTTTATTTTTAAAACGTTATTATGCCGTATTTTAAACCTTCCTATTAGACTTATTCCATCTCAAACTTATATAAATAATTCATGAATATTCGACTTAAGTGGTGTGTCCCATCACGAAAAGTTAGGCTATTATGTTGGTAAGTTAAAAAGTTGATCGATAGTTGAATGAGGTTTTGCTTCGACGTCTCAACAAGCCATTAAATAACAAGATTTCAAGGATTAAGCATGCAAAAACTAAAAAGCCATTTTCCCGTATTAGCGCAAGCAAAAGCCCACACCTATATTGATGCAGCGAAATACGACGCAATGTACAAGCAGTCGATTGAACAACCTGATGTTTTCTGGGCTGAGCAAGCTGAACAGTTCCTTGATTGGTATAAGCCTTGGGACAGTGTTTCAGATGTTGACCTTAAATCTGCTGATATCAAATGGTTTTCTGGTGGTAAATTAAATGTTAGTTACAACTGTATCGATCGTCATCTAGTCAGCAAAGCTGATGATATCGCTATTATTTGGGAAGGTGATGACCCTAGCGAAGATAAAAAAATAACCTATCAAGAGCTGCATGATCATGTCTGTCGTTTTGCTAACTTACTAAAAGCACGTGGCGTGAAAAAAGGCGATCGTGTCTGTATTTATATGCCAATGATTCCAGAAATTGGCTATGCCATGTTAGCTTGTGCCCGCATAGGTGCAGTGCATTCAGTAGTATTTGGTGGTTTCTCTACTGAAGCTATTCGTTCACGTATCGCTGATGCTGACTGTAAAGTCGTTGTGACCTCGGATGAAAGTCTTCGAGGTGGTCGCGTCATTCCATTGAAAGTCAATGTTGATGCAGCAGTTGCTGAATGTCCAAATGTTCACTCAGTTATTGTTGTGCAACGCACAGGTGGTGATGTGGCGTGGAATGATAAAATTGATGTGAATTACCAAGAAGAAGTCGCTAAACTTCCTGCAGTTTGTGATCCGGAAGTGATGGACGCCGAAGATCCACTCTTTATTTTATATACCTCTGGTTCAACAGGCACACCTAAAGGTGTGTTACATACTTGTGGTGGCTATTTACTTTACGCCGCTATGACCCATAAATATGTTTTTGATTACAAAGACGGTGAGATCTATTGGTGTACGGCAGACGCAGGCTGGATCACTGGCCATTCGTATATCTTTTACGGACCGTTAGCCAATGGCGCAACCACACTGGTTTTTGAAGGTGTGCCGACTTATCCTGATGCGAGTCGTTTTTGGCAGGTGTGCGATAAGCACCAAGTCAATATTTTTTATACCGCACCAACCGCTATTCGCGCCTTGATGAGTGTTGGTGATAGCTTTGTTGAAAAAGCGGATTTATCATCGTTACGCCTTTTAGGTACGGTAGGTGAACCGATTAACCCAGAAGCATGGCATTGGTATTATGAGGTTGTGGGTAAAAGTAATTGTCCTATTGTTGATACATGGTGGCAAACAGAAACGGGTGGCATTTTAATTACCTCTTTGCCAGGAGCGGTTGATATGAAACCAGGGGCAGCAGGTAAACCGTTTTTTGGTGTTAAACCCGCACTTTTTGACAAAGACGGAAATACCCTTGAAGGCGCAAACCAAGGCTTATTAATGATGACAGGCAGTTGGCCTGGTCAATTACGCAGTGTTTATGGCGATCATGATCGCTTCTATCAAACCTACTTTAGCCAATATCCAGGTAATTACTTTACCGGTGATGGTGCTAAGCGTGATGAAGACGGTTTTTATTGGATCACAGGTCGTGTTGATGATGTGTTGAATGTTTCTGGTCATCGACTAGGTACGGCTGAAATTGAGAGTGCTTTGGTATTGCACCCCGCCGTTGCTGAAGCCGCTGTTGTTGGTTATCCGCATGAAATTAAAGGCCAAGGTGTTTATGCTTATGTCACCTTAATGAGTAATGCGACAGAGTCAGATGAGTTATTGCGTGAGTTAACTGAGTTTGTGGCGAAAGAATTAGGCCGTTTTGCGAAACCTGACTACATTCAATACGCGCCAGGACTGCCTAAAACCCGTTCAGGTAAAATTATGCGTCGTATTTTACGCAAAATTGCTGAGAATGACGTAGATACCTTAGGTGATACCTCAACCTTGGCTGATCCCGCGGTTGTCGAGAACTTAGTTAAGAATCGTATTGTGCATAAATAAAATTGTCTATATAAAAAATTAAGAAAAAAGCGCCATTTGGCGCTTTTTTTATGTCATATTTTTGATAATAGGGCTGTACGTGAGTAAATTATAGTGTAATATAAATGATACAAAACAAGTAAACTTTATTTTACAGCAAGAAGGGCGTAAAGAATGTACAATCTGCAGTATCGATATTATTACCTCCCATACTTTAACTAGTTGCTCTTCTCGTCGCATTACTATTGGTAGAAATAGTGGTTAGCCAAAATACTTTACTTAACACTCACAATTATTGTTCCATATTTAGGAAAGAATCATGTCAAAAAATACCTTAACGGCGTCAGACGCCAACCAAATACCTAAAAGCAGGTTGAACGATATTCACGTCAATGCGGAAGATGTCTTAATTACCCCTAATGCTTTACGAGAAGAGTTACCGCTGCCAGAAGCAGGCCGTGTTTTTGTTAAAAATGCTCGCCAAATTATTGCTAATATTATTCACAAAAAAGATCATCGTTTATTAGTCATTGCCGGCCCCTGTTCTGTACATGATCTTGAAGGTGCTAAAGCTTATGCAAGACAACTGAAAGAATTACACGATAAATATCAAGACAGTTTATACATTGTTATGCGAGTTTACTTTGAAAAACCGCGCACTACGGTCGGCTGGAAAGGTCTGATTAATGATCCGCATATGGATGGCTCATTTGATGTGGAAACTGGCCTTCGCAAGGCCCGTGCATTATTGATTTACTTAACCGAGTTAGGTTTGCCGTTGGCGACTGAAGCACTAGATCCAATCAGCCCACAATATTTAGCTGAGCTATTTAGTTGGTCGGCTATTGGTGCACGCACTACAGAGTCACAAACGCATCGTGAAATGGCCAGTGGCTTGTCGATGCCGATTGGCTTTAAAAATGGTACCAGTGGTGGTCTTGGTGTTGCTATTAATGCTTTGCAGTCAGCCGCCTCTTCACATCGTTTCATGGGTATCAATCGCTTAGGACAAGTGGCACTGATTAAAACTTCTGGCAATCCTGACGGTCATGTCATTTTGCGTGGCGGTAAAAAGCCTAACTACGATGCGGTTAATGTCGCTTTGTGTGAAGAAGAACTAGCCAAACAAAATTTAGAGCCGGGTATCGTGATCGATTGTTCGCACGGTAATTCTAATAAAGACTACCGTCGTCAACCTTTAGTGGCTGATAATGTTTTCGATCAAATTTGTGCCGGCAATAAAACTATTATTGGTATTATGTTAGAGAGTAATATAAATGCGGGTAATCAAAGTTCAGAGTTACCCATTGACCAGCTGAAATATGGCGTTTCTGTGACAGATGCTTGTATCGATTTTGAAACTACAGAGCAGCTTATTTCAGCGGCGAGTGCTAAACTTGAAGTGGTTTTAAAACAGCGGATTAATTCAACCGTTAGTGAATAGGAATAAGCAGCTACAATGAACAACGAACTTACATTTGAGCAAAGTTTAGGTGTGTTACGCGATGAAATTGACGATATTGATGGTCAATTAGTGGCATTATTGGCAAAGCGTCGCCTTGTTACCACCAAAGTGGGTTTATTAAAAAGCGCCGCGGGTATGCCAATTTTTGCCCCTGAGCGTGAAGCAAGCTTATTAAAGGTGCGTCGACAGCAAGCCATAGATGCCGGTTTGTCGCCAGAATTAATTGAAGATATTCTGCGCCGCTTGATGCAAGACTCATATGTCAGCCAAGATGCTAGTGGCTATCGTTGTGTCAATCCGGATTGCAAAAAAGTCATTGTCATTGGTGGTAAGGGGCAATTGGGACGCATTTTTGTTGATTTATTTACTCGTTCTGGCTATCAAGTACAGGCTTTAGAGCAAGCTGACTGGCCAAATAGTGCTGATATTTTAGCCGAGGCGAGTTTGGTCATTGTTGCTGTGCCGATTCGATTAACGACTTTGGTTATCCAAAAATTAGGCTCCTTGCCTGAAAACTGTATTTTGGCAGACGTTACCAGTATTAAAGAAGCGCCAATATATGAAATGATGAAAGTACATGCTGGCCCCGTGGTTGGATTACATCCGATGTTTGGGCCTGATGTCACCGGTTTAGTTAAACAAACTATTATTGCTTGCGAAGGTCGCTTTCCACAACAGTATCATTGGCTACTAGAGCAATTTAATGTTTGGGGGGCAAAAATCCATCCGGTTGAAGCACACACACATGATCAAGCCATGTCTATGGTGCAAGTCATGCGACATTTCTCAACCATAGCTTATGGTTACCACTTAATGACTGAAGGCGCTGATATAGCGCAATTGGTGGAGATGAGTTCACCTATTTATCGTTTGGAGTTGATTATGGTCGGGCGTTTGTTTGCTCAAAACCCTGAACTTTATACTGATATTATTTTCGCCAATCAAGACAATATTGCTATGATGAAGCGCTTTGCCTATCGATTTTTAGCATTACTTGAAGATGTGCAATCAAATGATAAAGCCGCTTTTACTGAGACGTTTTCACAGGTCGCTGATTACTTTGGTGATTATGCTGATATTTTTATGCAGGAAAGTAAAGTGATGTTGGCAAAAGCAGACCAACTAAAAAAATACTAATCAAGGAATGAGATGAGAAAATTTGCGGTAACGCTATCCAGTATTATGCTTGTTGTTGTTTCTGGCTGCGCCAATAGTCAGGCAGAAAAAGCGCCGATGACCCTTGGTGAAATTAGCCAGCAGCAACTGATGGCTAATCATAAATTTTTCCAGCAAGGTTATCAGGCATCGCAACTGTCTGCGCTTGAAATTGCTGATATTAACCGTTGGCCAAAGGATTTACACTTAGACGTTTACTTTGGCTCTTGGTGCCATGACAGCGTGCGTGAAGTGCCTAGGTTTTTAAAAATAGTGGCTCAAAGCCCAACGCTTTCAAATCGCTTAATTGCCCTCGATTATACAAAGTCAGAGCCAAGCGGCTCAGCTAAAAACCAGGATATAAAATATACTCCCACTTTTATTGTTTATCAAAACGATAAAGAAATTGGTCGTATTATTGAACGTCCGAAAGTGTCATTAACCGCTGATATCTCAGCGATGTTATAGCTTAGTTTACAATGTAAGTATGAGCATGTAGAGACAAAATCGCCGATGAATTATATTCTCTGCGATTTTTTTGATCATGGCTTACATTTTTGATAATAGCTTAATTGGTCATAGTTTAAGTAGTAATAGCTGAATGGATAAGTAGGCTTTATAGCTTGTCGTTTGATTATCCCCTCTTACTCATTAAAGCAACAAATACCGTTATGATTACACGACTATAAGGTATAGCTGTGCCGGCTTAGCAGAGGGTGAGTTAAAATATTACAATAGGTATGGACTCGCTGCATGGTAATGAAAGTAAGTGATTGAGATTTTAGAGGTTTTTGATAAAGCTGTTACTTTTTACACTGTTATATATTGCGAAGAGTAACAGCTTCAAGTTAAGAACAGGCGCATGTTGGCCAGTGACTTAAGGGTTTATCAAGCTAAAATTTGATGGCGATTCCGACCGCAATTGAACTATCTATCCAGAGCGAATCGCTAAAGTTTGCGCTACAAATATCCTGCTGGCAAAACATGGCGTCATCCTCATCAATTAAGGTGGCATAGGCGCGTAGTTCGGTCACTAAGGCCACTTGCTGAGAGACTTCATAGCGAGTACCAACGGCGACACTGGCAGAAGGATACAGTTCTTCACTACCCTGTTCGGCATCGAAATAAGCACCACCTAGCCCTAAACTCAAAGTCGTTACATAGTTTTGCTGACGGTACAAAGCGATGCCATTAAAATGTGCATAAGTGATATCTAGCTCATTATTAGCTTGATTTTCGCCAATAAAATCATGACTAACACGGTTCAAAAGTATCTGGCCTTGGCCATTAACATTTGCTTGCCACGCTATACCAACAGCCATGTTATTGCCAGAGTCAATATTGATATCGCTATTGTCACTGGTAACCAAGTCAGGACCGTATATTTTACCGAACATAACGCTGAGCTCTAATGGCTTTGCTATAGCGGCATGCGATGACAACAAAATGCAAAGCATTGCTAGTAGGGTTAATCGGCTATTTACTTTCATTACAAGGTGTCCTGTGATTTGTTGTCTTTTGTAAACTCAGCCAAATGTAGTGGCTAATTCTGACTAATTTTGGCTAGTTTTGACCAATTTTGGCTGAGTTTTAAGACCACTAAAAATTAAGACTAGCCAAATAAGTCAGTCAGTTTTTTCTTAGCTTTTTCTTCCAGCTTCTCTTTCAATTTCTCTTTAGCACTGTCGGTTAACTTTTTCTTTTGCGTGGCTTTTGCTTGTTGCCAAATTTGAGATAATGCTTGTTTAACAATCTCGGCACCGAGTTGGCTTGCCGGCAAACCAGTTTCACCACCGACATTATTTAATGTGATATCTGGTAACGTGGCACTATGTGCTTTATTACCAAAAGCACTTAAATCAAGTGTTAGCGCCGTGCCAGCAAGGATAATTTTACTGACTTTTATTTTAGGCTCTTCACCCGTATTAGTGTCGGCAGCACTTGCCTCAGCTTCAGGGGTATTACGCTTGATAGCATCGAGAATATCTTTAATATTAGAGCCGCCGGTTTTGGTGAACTGGACAAATGCTTGCGGTGATTTGATGATGATCGCATCAATAATAATAGGTGATGAGGCTAAACTTTCTAAATTAATATCAAGCGTTACTTCCTCTAAAGCGAAAGCGTTTGGTTGGCTATAAGTTTTAGGGTTGGCTAAATTAATACCTAAAATACTACCTGCGCCGCTAGCGAGCTTAATATCTACGGTTTTTACGGTAACCGTTTGTTCAGTGACTTTGCTGCCCACCGTCTCAATTTGACCTTTAATGTAGCCATTAAGTGAGCTTCCTGCTAAAAACCAAAGAGCACCACCACTAAGTAATAATAAAACAATAATAATTGAGGCTATAATTTTCACGAGTTCAATCCTTAAAATGTAAAAATGAAGTATCGCGCATACTCGCTATACTTCATTTGGTTTATGTCTTATTAAATTATATCTTAATAAGTACAAAGTTAAATATTTTTTCTAATTTGCGACCAAAGCCTTAAATCCTAGGCTAAGTTGTCTCCAGTGCTGTCAGTATCTAAGTTATAATAATGTTACTGTAATTTACTCAATTTTAGAGAGTTTTGTTTATGTCTACTGCCATTGGTCGTCGCTTACCTTTGTTATTACTGGTTGGAATGTTAATTGCCTTAGTTGTTTATTTACAATGGCCTGAAAAGACCTCCAACAACGAAAAGTATCAACGTGTTGTCGCAGTAAAAACGGCTAAAATCGATCTCGTTGATTTTAATGATTCCGTCGAGGCCATTGGTACGACACGAGCGAATGAGCAGGTGTACATTACCAGTAAATATTCAGATGTTGTTGCTGAAGTTCTATTTCAAGATGGCGAAACGGTTAAAAAAGATGACATTTTAGTACGGCTAAATAGCCAAGAGGAAGCGGCTAAAGTCGAAGAACTTCAGGCTAATCTTGCCGAGTCTGTTGCGCAACTCAATCGTTTTCAAGATTTGTACAAACAAAAAGCCACCGCTAAGTCGCTGGTTGATCAACAAGAAGCAAAAACTAAGGCCATTTCAGCACAACTACTCAGTGCCAGAATAAAGCTAGCGGAACTTACTATTACAGCGCCATTTTCAGGCATCTTAGGCTTTCGCGAAATTAGTCTCGGTGCGTTAATTAATGTTGGCGATGTGATCACCAGTTTAGATGATCTGAGTATTATTAAAGTTGATTTTTCAATTCCAGAGCGTTACTTAACTACCGTAGCGATTGGTCAGCGCATAGAAGCGAACAATATAGCTTATAAAGACAAAGTATTTGTTGGCAAAGTCACCTCGATAGACTCTCGCATCGACAGTGTCACACGAACCTTAAAAGTACGTGCAAAAATTAACAATGCTGATAATCAGTTACGTGCGGGCATGTTGTTAAATTTGCATGTGGTACGCAAAGTTGAGCAAATATTACAGATACCCGAAAGTGCCATTATTCCGATTGAAGACCAGCATTTTGTTTTTGTTGTTGAAGCGGGTAAAGCCATTAAGAAATCGTTAGATATTGGTCGTCGCTACCGTGGTTTTGTTGAGGTTATTGGTGGTCTAGAAGTGGGCACAGAAGTGGTTGTCGAAGGCGCCTTAAAATTACGTGATGGTACTAGTGTTAATACCATAGGGAATAAATCGTGATTTTATCTGACCTGTCAGTTAAGCGCCCTGTCTTTGCCACAGTAATCAATTTACTCTTGATCACCTTTGGTATTGTCGCTTTTTTAACCTTACCCCTTCGAGAGTATCCTGATATCGACCCACCGGTAGTGAGTATTAATACCTCTTATCCTGGCGCGTCTGCAGCCATTGTCGAAAGTAAAATCACGCAAATACTGGAAGATCGAATTAGCGGTATTGAAGGGGTTAAATCCATCAACTCTTCTAGCCGAGTGGGCCGTTCTAATATTTCAATTGAATTTGAACTAGACCGTGATATTGACGCCGCGACAAATGATGTGCGTGACAGAATTTCGCGCGCGTTAAACAACCTACCAGAACAAGCTGAACCGCCTGAAGTTTCTAAGGCAAATGATGATGAAAGTGCCATTGTTTGGTTTGTTTTACAAAGCGAGGTAATGAGCACATTACAGCTAACTGATTACGCCGAACGTTATATTGTTGACAGGTTTTCTGTGGTTGATGGTGTAGCACGCGTGCAAGTTGGTGGCGGTAGAACCTATGCGATGAATGTGGTGTTAAACCGAAAGGCAATGGCCGCTAGAGGTATCACTGTTAATGATATAGAACAAACCCTACGTGCTGAAAATGTTGAATTACCGGCGGGAGAAGTGGAATCAATCGACCGAGATTTTTCGATTCGTGTTGAACGCAGTTATCTAACCGAAGATGACTTTGCCACTATGGTGGTCGCGCGTAATGATGATAAATCATTGGTCTATCTGGGTGATGTGGCTAAAATTGATTTAGCGGCGGAAGATGAAGAAAACATGTTTCGTGGTAATGGCAAAAACATGGTGGGTTTGGGCATTATTAAACAGTCAAAAGCCAATACCCTAGAAGTAGTTAAAGCGGCGCGAAAAGAGATGATGTCGATTCGTGGCGGCTTGCCAATAGGTACCACGATCACTAATAGCTATGACTCATCAGTGTTTATTCAAGGCTCAATTGACGAAGTGTATAGCACACTAGCTATTGCCATGATCATGGTGGTATTGGTTATATTTTTATTTTTGGGTAACGTGAGAGCAACACTTATTCCCGCTGTTACCGTACCTGTGGCGCTAATTGGTTCCATGATGGTGCTATCGTGGTTTGGTTTTTCAATAAACTTATTGACCCTACTGGCCATGGTGCTAGCCATTGGTTTGGTTGTTGATGATGCCATTGTAGTACTGGAAAATATTTACCGCCGTATTGAGCGTGGGCAAACCCCGTTGCTCGCGGCATACGAAGGCGGGCGAGAAGTAGCGTTTGCGGTTATTGCGACCACCTTAGTGCTAGTTGCGGTGTTTGTGCCATTAATCTTTTTATCAGGTAATGTCGGACGATTATTCACCGAGTTTGCGATTGCGATTGCGGCAGCGGTTATTTTTTCTAGCTTAACGGCATTATCGTTAACGCCAATGATGTGTTCAAAAATGTTAAAACATAAGGAACGTAGCTCATCGTTTGGTCAAAAGTTGGATCGAGGTTTTGCTAAGTTTGAAGCGGCTTATGGGCGTTCGTTAAAAGCCAGTATCCATCAACCCCTGATGATATGTATTGTGATTATTTTGTCGCTATTTGCGGTCTACAGTTTATTTAATCAATTACCTTCAGAGTACACACCAAAAGAAGATCGCGGAAACTTCTTCGTCATGATGAGTGGTGCAGAAGGGGCAAGTTATGAAAATAACGTTAAAAATATGCAGCAAATAGAAGAAGCATTACTCGTGCATCAACAAAGTGGCGAGCTTGACCGAGTGCTTGTACGTGTGCCAGGTTTTGGTGGTTCGGGTGGTATTGCCATTGTGGGTATGCCCGCTTGGAAAGATCGCATTACGGATACCTTCGAATTTATTAATAAAATAAATGGTGAACTCGCCAAAGTAACCGATGTTAGAGCGTTTGCTATGATGCGCCGAGGCTTAAGTGGCGGCGGGTCTTCATCACCGGTTGAATTTGTTCTGCAAGGTAACACCTATGAAGAGTTAGCAAAGTGGCGTGATATTATTATTGCTAAAGCGCAAGAAAACCCCAACCTGCACAGTATTGATAGTGACTACAAAGAAACCTATCCACAATTGCTGGTTAATATTAATCACAACAGAGCTTTCGACTTAGGCGTGTCGGTGGGTGATATTGGCCGCACCCTTGAAACTATGTTGGGTCAACGCCGCGTGACTAACTTCGTTGAGCGCGGTGAAGAGTATTATGTGGTGGTTAAAGGCGAGAAAAATGATTTTTCAAACCCTAAAGACATTGATAATATTTTTGTTCGCTCCACGGTCAGTAATCAATTGGTGCCTCTGTCGAACTTGATCACGATAGAAGAGAGTGCCACATCGTCGCAACTCAATCGTTTCAATCGCCTGCGCAGTGTCACTATTAGTGCTAACTTAGCCACAGGCTATGCCTTGGGTAATGCCTTAGCGTTTTTAAATACCGCGGTTGCTGAACATTTGCCTGAACAAGCGCAAGTGGCCTACAAAGGCCAGTCGCAATTATTACAAGAATCAGGTAACTCTATCGCCTTTATTTTTGTTTTGGCCTTAGTGATAACCTACCTAGTATTGTCAGCCCAATTTGAGAGCTTCATTCATCCTTTTGTGATTATGTTAACTGTGCCATTAGCTTTAGTTGGCGCTTTAGCCGGCCTGAAACTGATGGGAATGAGTCTGAATATATACAGTCAAATTGGTATTGTGATGTTAATTGGTTTAGCGGCAAAAAATGGTATTTTAATTGTTGAATTTGCCAATCAGTTACGTGATAAAGGCATCGCCTTTGAAGAAGCATTGATCACTGCCGCCACGCAACGTTTAAGACCTATTGTGATGACCACATTTACCACAGTCACCAGTGCTATCCCATTAGTGCTCGCGGTGGGGCCTGGCGCTGAAAGTAGAATGGTGATCGGCGTGGTGATCTTCGCGGGTGTATCATTGGCCAGTATTTTTACTTTATTTGTTGTACCTGGGGCTTATTATTGGCTGTGCCGCAATACCGGCTCACCACAAGTGATCACTAAAGAAATTGAGCACCAGCAAGCTCAAGCGGCTATAGAGAAAATGTAGTTATACCCGTTGAATTATACCAGTTGAATTAAAGCAGTGAGCCATGATAAGTAAAAACAAATAGTTAAGAGTCAGGCGCTTGATTGAGCAATCACTGGCTATTGTGATGGTAAGCAAGATAGTGCTTGGCTGTTTAGGCTATCTTAAACGATCGATTATTTATTTCAATTGCTACTCAATAGCGCCAGTCTCAAAAAGTCCCTATAGCAGTAATGTTATAGGGACTTTTCTACATTTAAAGCAGAGTAAACTTAATCAACCAAACACTGAGGCTAAATTGCTGCTGACTATTTTTTGTATAAAAACCAGACGTCTTGATTAAAAACTATACTTGGGATATAAATAGGGAAAATAATAATAATAAATTTGGGAAATATTGATGTTTAAGGTTAATAAAAAACTTTGGTCTTTTAATTTTGGTTGCCTAATTGCGGGTTCATTAATTTGGTTGGTTCAAATCGGTAATTGGGCGCCAGTACCCAGCATACTTCACCCTCATACTGATTTTATGCTTGATTATTACCCTGGTGCAGTGACGGCTATTACCGCAAGTATTGTCAGTATATTGTTACTGTTTTTTATGCATAAAGGTTTTAAATTATGTGCCAGTGAACACACTTTTTGGCTATTATTACCAACAATGTGCTTTATTAGCTTAACCTTGTTAATGGGGCAGTTTATGTTTTCAGCTGTTATGTTCGCCGCTATGCCAATATTATTTATCTTAGTGTT
The DNA here is from genome assembly GCF_014077065.1 of Colwellia sp. MB3u-4. Lineage (NCBI taxonomy): Bacteria > Pseudomonadati > Pseudomonadota > Gammaproteobacteria > Alteromonadales > Colwelliaceae > Colwellia > Colwellia sp. MB3u-4. The sequence continues at coordinate 70,917 of NZ_JACGVE010000082.1, forward strand.
TAGTGCTATTATTTTTCGGCTAAAAAATCGCAAACTACGAGTTGTTTAAACTGAACTGAGATTAAGCGGTAGAGTGTGATAAGCATTGAGAGGCAAGCATTTAGAACTAGGCATTTATAAAGTAGATGTATTAATCAAGGGCAGTTTATCTGCCCTTGATTATGTTAAGCATTAGCGCTTATATGAGTGCGCTACTTGGGACACTGGTTGGGCTAATGTGTTCGATAGGGTAACAACCTAGAATTTTAATGAAATTTGTTTGTTCAGTGATTTGACTGATCGCCTCTTGTAAAGCTAAGTGCTTCAAATTGGCTTCTACATCGACATAAAACATTTCTTCCCAAGGTCGCCCTTGAATTGGGCGAGACTCAAGTTTGCACATATTAATGCCTTTGTTTTTCAGTACCAGTAGGCACTCGACTAATGCACCAGGCTTTTGGCCAGTGGCAATAATTAAGGTGGTTTTTGCTGGGATTTGTTCAGCCACCTCAATAGGTTTACGCGCCACTAAAATGAAGCGACTGTGGTTTTCAATTTGGTTGGCTATCTGTTTTTCCAACGCCTGAAGTTGGTACAAGTTACCGCCTTCTTCGCTACCAATAACAGCAACACTGTCGTCTTGCAATTGATAGACTTTAGCCATGGCGTCAGCCGTACTCTCACAGTATTCAATGCGAATATCACTTTGTTTATCTAAAAAGTTACTACATTGCGCAAATGGCTGACCATGGGCATAAATGGTTTTGATTTTATTAAGTTTGGTATTTACGGCGGTCAGTAGGCAGTGCTCAATAGGTTGAGTTATTTCGCCAACAATCGACAAGTTGGTATGTTGCAGTACGTCATAAACTTCATTAATGCTGCCTGAACTGGTGTTTTCTATTGGCAACATGCCATAGTCAACCGAGCCAGATTCAACTTGCTGCATAATCTCAGCAAAACTCTGGCAACCGCTTTCAATAATTTTTGCTGCACGGCGAGAAAAATAACGATGGCTTGCTAAGTAACTGTAAGAACCTTTATCACCAAGAAAAGCGACACTAACTGATGGCTCTTGTATATTTGGATTGGCTAAGGTTTGCAGGTAAGCCTGCTGATTAAGCACGGAATCTTCAAT
>NZ_JACGVE010000083.1:0-94868 GCF_014077065.1 Colwellia sp. MB3u-4
CAGGAAAAATGGCCAAATATAAGGCATTTATTTTAATAACTAGTTGTTCTAATTATTAAATAAATAACGCAGTAGTGGGTTATTTTAACCAGTAAAAATGATCAGATAATTAGTGAGATTGGTATCGCATGACATTTTAGCTATTTTTAGCTAAAATGCCGGTAGACTTAAATAAACTGGCTATGGTCAGTTGCACCTTAAAATGAAATATAATGTCAACTCAAACACCCGCTAAACGTCCTAATACCTTTTTAGAGATTATTTTTAATATTGCTATTCCGTCGGTTATTTTAATGAAATTATCGGGGGATGAATATTTAGGCACTGTATATGCCTTAATATTGGCGTTATTATTTCCACTCGGTTATGGCTTGTATGATTTTATTAAAAACAAGTCAATGAACTTCATTGCCTTGCTTGGCTTTATAAGCACCTTATTAACCGGGGGTATTGGTTTATTTGAGTTAGATGTGCAATGGCTAGCCATTAAAGAAGCCGCCATTCCCTCGGCCATTGGTTTAGTGGTATTAATTTCTGGTTTTTGGGGCAAACCCTTAATTGCCAAAATATTATTAAATCCGTTGGTGTTTAATTTAGAGTTAATCTATCAAACCCTCGAAAATAAAAATAAAACGGATGAGTTTAAAGCCAAAATTCAGCGGGCAAATCACTTTTTATCCACCACCTTTGTTTTTTCTGCCGCCATGAATTACTTATTAGCAAAATGGATAGTCGTTAGCCCTGCAGGTACGACGGAGTTTAACGAGCAATTGGGTGAGATGACTCTATTAAGTTATCCAGTGATTGCGATACCTTCGATGATCATGCTAATTGCGATTATGTTTTATGTTGTCAGAAGTACCATGAAGTTAACGGATTTAAAGTTGGATAACATATTGAACAGTGAAAAATAACGCTATTTAGTTTACCTTTACCCCTGTAACACTTAGTTACTATCAGTTTTAAGGGTATGCTTAGCTAGGTATAAAAAATCCTTACCAGAAGAGCTTACATTAGTTGTGTAAGCTCTTTTTTTATCTGGCTATTATGCTCTTTGTAGACTTAAGCATAGATTTAACTCGCGTTAAAATCCCATAAAAAAACCACAGCCAGTTGCCTGGATGTGGTTTTTATTTACCCTAACATATTGTTAAATAAATATTTTCATCTTAATCAACTTACTTTTTAGACCGCTTTAAAATCGGCAGCCAATAACCAAAGCCCCAAAGCATCGTTTGCAGAAAGTTCATGGCTAAACCACTTTGTTTTTTAAACTTAGCTTTCATCGAAAAAAACTCAATAAAGTGTACTAAAAGCGCCACACCCGCTAATGTAAAAGCATAAAGTTGATAGTCTGCTGGTAGTGGTGATAGCGATAATAAACCTAATATTGCCAAAACCCATAAACCGGTCAGTAAAGCTTTAAGACTATATATAACGACATTTAACATCTGCATATTCCTCAATTAATTTGCCAAGATCATCGCTGACACTTTTTCGGCAATCGCCATTGTTGGCGCGTTTGTGTTACCACTGATCAGCGTTGGCATAATTGAAGCGTCAACTACTCGCAGGTTTTTAATGCCATGAACTTTTAACTGATGATCAACCACCGCCATATCATCATGGCCCATTTTGCAGGTACCAACAGGGTGATACACTATGCCTAGGCGCTCTTTTACCTTAGCAAAAATTTGTTCATCGGTTTCAAAATCCTTGCCTGGATGCACTTCATTATCATAATGTTCGGCTAATGCCGGCGCGGTTAATATTTTACGCAACTGTCGCATACCATCAATCATCACCGCTTTGTCTTTGCCTGCTTGATCAGAAAAGAAGTTAAAATCAATCTCTGGTGCGTCTTGATAATTAGCAGATTTTAGCGATACCGTGCCAGTGCTTTCTGGCCGTAAAACACAAATATGACATGAAAAACCATGCTGTGATAAAAGTTTCAGGTCGCGACCATTATCGTCATATAACAATGGCAACATATGTAATTGAATATCTGGCCTTTGCACCTGCTCACTTGATTTAAGAAAGCCACCTGCCTCTAAAATACTATTGGCCAGCTTACCTTTTTTACCCATGATATATTTCACCGTATCGGGTAGCATTTTCAGTAACCCGCTGACTGACACAGTAAAGCCATCTGTTTTTTTACTTTTGACTAAGATACAAGCATCAACATGTTCTTGTAAGTTTTTACCCACACCTTTAAGTTCATGAACACAATCAATACCCTGCTCGTTAAGTTCATTTTTATCACCAATGCCTGAGAGCATTAATAACTGCGGTGAAGCGATAGTTCCACCACTTAAGATCACTTCTTTTTTAGCCGTTATACTGCTACTTTTACCTTTAACAACCACATCAACGCCATAGGCTTGTTGGTCTTTTATCAGTACCTTACTGACTTGTGCATCGGTTAATACAGTCAAATTTTCTCTAGCAAGTACCGGCAATAAATAGGCATGCGCCGCCGAGCAACGCTTACCATCTTTTATGGTGCACTGGTAATAGCCAACGCCTTCTTGATCACTGCCATTAAAATCATCGGTAAATTTAAAGCCCGCTTGTTTGCCCGCCTCAATATAACGTTTACTGATTTCATAAAAAACCGGCCGGTCAGTGACCTGTAAAGGCCCACTATCGCCGTGCAATTCACTTGACCCGCGCTGGTTAGTTTCTGATTTTTTAAAGTAAGGTAAAATATCGTCAAATGCCCAACCTTCATTGCCTAAGGCCGCCCAGTGGTCATAGTCTTGTTTTTGACCACGAAGATACAACATGGCATTGGTAGCAGAACTACCGCCTAAACCTCTACCACGGGGCACAAACAGGGCAGCACCGTGACGAATATCACTTTTAGGCTTAGCATTAAAACTCCAATTGAACTTTTTCAAAAACATAAAGGCTGAAAAAGCGCCTGGGGTATTAACTAACATACTCTTGTTGTCACCACCGGCTTCTAATAAACAAACCGTAAATTTACCATTCTCGGTTAATCGATTGGCTAAAACACAACCTGCTGAGCCGCCACCAACGATAATATAATCAAACTCGTTGGCTGATTTTCTTTGAGTGTTCATCACAAAAACCTCACTTGTTCAAATTGGCTTAATTCATTTTTTATTTTTATATTTATATTTATATTTATATATATTATGGCGTCACAATATTGAACCAGAATGGAAATTCATCCATCATCATCAATAGTTGACCAAAGACTTTGCCATTACCATCGAGCTGCATTTTTCCAGATTTGACCAATTGCCCAAAAGACTGTTGTTTTAACAGTAAAAGGTTTAAATCTTTTCGGTCGATAGTGACCGTTAAGTCTGCGGCTTTGTCTTGAATATTTTCAATGTTATTTAAATGGGCATTACTTAACTCGACTAGGAATTTTTCATTACGGTCGGGGAAAACAAAATTAATTTTAAACTGATGTGCCAAGGCTTTATCAGTATTTAACCGCACACCCAGAAAATCAAAAATCAATTCACTACTCATGGCTTTGATGATATCTGGGCCAGCTTTAGTGGCTTTAGCCTGGGTAGGTATGCCGTGGCGCAATTCAAAAGCGGCCGCTAGATAACTATTACGCCAGCCGGCATTCTCAGCTTGGTAACCCAATTGTTCTAAGGTGTCTGCTTGCAGGTTTTTTGCTTGCTGATTTTCTGGCTGAGCAAAAACTAAGTGATTGAGTAACTCAGCTACCCAGCGATATTCGCCTTGATCAAAAGCTTTTTGTGCCTGAGTTAGTACCTTTTCTGCGCCGCCCATCAAGTCAATATATTTAACCGATGATTGCGCCGGACTCAGCTTATTAAGCGTTGCTGGGTTAGCGTCATAAAAACCTAAGTATTTATTGATAATACCTCTAACATTATGAGAATAAGAGCCATGGTAACCACGGTTATACCACTGGTGCGCTAACACGTCAGGTACCGCTAATTGGTTGTGTATTTCATTAATGGTGACGCCTTTGTTGGCAAGATTTAGCGTTTTATCATGTAGATAACCATACATATCACGCTGTTTTTCTAACACTTCTATAATGTATTCTTTGCCCCATCTTGGCCAAGAGTGCGAAGCAAACATGATGTCGCTATCCTGAGCAAAACGATAGATAACTTTATTTATAAACTTACTCCACGCTTGTGAGTCGCGTACTTCAGCGCCACGTAGGGTATAAATATTGTGCAGTGTGCCAGTAACATTTTCAGCCAACCAAAGGGTTTTAAATTGGGGGAAATAGGTGTTCATTTCAGCGGGTGATTCTGTCCCTGGGGTGTTTTGCATGACCATTTCAATACCATCAACAATAATGGTTTCTTCATCGGCCAAAATTTCTCTCGTCGGTGCAATCAAATCGATGTAGCCGGTAGATAAGCCTTTACCAATAGCGGCGTCAACTTGGCCTTTAGGACCTTTTGCCAGCGCGTTACCATATTGGTAGGTGGCACGACGCGTCATCGCATTGCCGGCTAAGACATTTTCTTTAATCGCGTGTGCCATAAAACCACGCGGGGCAATAATTTCTACGGCACCAGAATCAACTTGGGCTTGGCTAACCACGCCTTTTATACCACCAAAATGGTCAGCATGAGCGTGACTATACACTACGGCTTTTACCGGGAATTGACCTAGTTCTTCGGTCACAAGGGCTAATGCAGCTCTAGAGGTCGCCGCCGTTAATAGGGGATCAAAAATAATCCAGCCACTATCACCTTTAATAAAAGTAATATTGGCTAAATCGTAGCCTCTGACCTGATAAATGCGTTCGGTTACTTGATACAAGCCATAAGCCATATTTAACTTAGCTTGACGGAGTAAACTGGGGTTAACCGTGTCTATATTAGGGTTATTAAGTAAAAATTGATAATTACCGAGTTCCCAAACCACATTACCTGAGGTGTCTTTAATAATGAGTTTTTCAGGCCGTTTGATCAGGCCTTTTTCCGCCAAAGAGAAATCAAGTTTATCGCTAAAAGGTAAGTTTTTCAGTAATTGCGCTTGATGAGCAAGGGTATATTTACTGGCGGGTTTTAGCTCGGTATTAGCATGAGCAGCACCCATGGTGACGAATAAAGCACAATATAAAAATAAAAAAGTACGTTTGCACATATCATTTCTCTTAAATAAGCGATAAAAAAAGCTGATTAATGCGGTTGAAAATACATTCAACCCTATTAATCAGCTCGGTTTTACTTCACTTTACTTTAATTAACGACCTAAACGTCTAAGCGCTGAAGTTGAAAAGTCTTGTCTACTGACTTTTTCGCCCCAAATCATAAAGGTCGGCTCTTCATTACTTAAACCAGTCACCAAGTAGCGACCAGAATTTAAGTCGTGTAAGGTTTCAGCAACCATCCAAGGGGTATCAACATCATAGAATTGGATGTTGTGGGCTTCTGATAATTTCCACAATTCACCACGACCGTCATATTGATCGATAACAGAGGCGCCCCAAGTATCTTCATCAATAAAGAAAGTACGTTTAGCATAAATATGTCTAGCGCCTTCTTTTAATGTTGCCTCAACTTGCCAAACACGGTGTAACTCATATCTTAAATGCTCAGCATTTAGATGACCTTCTTGTATTAAGTCTTCATATTTTACTGTGGTATCGAGTAAGTTATATGAGTTATATGGGATATAAAGCTCTTTTTTACCGACTAACTTCCAGTCATAACGATCAGGAGCACCATTGTACATATCATAGTTGTCAGTCGCTCTTAAACCATCAGTACCTGCGCCTGGGCCGTCATAAGCCACATTAGGTGCACGACGAACACGACGTTGGCCTGCATTGTAGACCCAAGCTTTACGTGCTTCTTTCACTTGATCTATAGTTTCATGAACTAATAGCGCAGTACCTGTTAAGCGTGATGGCGCAGTAATTTCCTGAAGATAATAGAACAATATATTGGCATCTTCTTCAGCATCACGGCCGCCTTTTAAAAACTCAGGCCAAACTAATTGGTCATTCATTTTTACGGGTACAAATGAACCATTGGCTTGTACAGGAATCGTGGTCAAAAAACGTTTAGCCGTACCACCACGATAACGCGTGATGTGATTCCAAATAACTTCTGAGCCATTTTGCGCGATTGGAAAAGGGATCGTGGTATCAAAATTAGCGATACCATTACCCGATTGCACCAATTCAGCTGTGGTCGCATTTTTCTTCACAACATCATAAAGATCATTTGAGTAAGCGGCTGTTCTTCTGGTTTGATAAATAGGCATTGTATAGTCTGCATATTTCTCAAACATAGCAATTTGACCAGCACTTAAATTAGCTTTGTAATCACCAAAATTAGCGTTAGTAATTGAAAACAAAACCTTATCTTCTGAAAAAATGTTTGCGGGGCGCCCTGAGTCTGCACTTGCTGTCGTATTTTTACTGGTTAGCCCACCTGTCCATGCCGGAATAGTACCCGAGGCATTAGCCGCCATTTCAGCACCTAATGGCGTTAGCGTTTTGCCTAATTGCTCAGCTTGCTCTGCAGTCACTTTGGCGAAGGTATAACTACTAACGAGTGATAGCATTAGTAAACTTGCTGTTGTAATATTTTTTTTCATCATAATTCTCTTATGTTTTTTGCAATATAACTAATATGAAATGCCAAATGACAGCGAAACTAAATCTTTATCTTCTAAATTGCTGTGACTACCACCTGAGTAGTTGTTGTAGCCTAGCGTCATAGAGTATTTTTGTTGATATGAAGCTTGCACAGAAACCCCTAGATTTTTGCGACCTTCATGAAATTGCTGACCTGGATCTGGCGAATAGCCACTCACATCATGGCCCCAAAAAATACTTGGCTCTAATGATATGCCTGCATAGACATCGCTATAAGTAAAAATAGCTTTCATGCGATAGCCCCAAGCATTATCGCTGACAAAACCATCGGCACGACAATCACCTGATAAAGCACCTGCGGCAACCAAATTGGTACAGTTAAAACCACCACCGGCATCAAAGTCACCTAAACCAAAGACAGAATTACGACCATAATGTTGGTCAGAGTCTTCAACACCATCAGTTAAAATAACACCGACTTCACCAATAACGGTTATGCGAGAAGCTCCTAACCTGTTTTCAAAGAATTTAATCGCGGTGACTTGTAATTGGGTCACATCAAATTCATCCCAACCTTGAACTTCTTGGCCATAGCCAACAGCGGTAACTCTTGGGCTGAAACGTAATACCGGTGATTCAGACAAAGCACCATTTAATATTTCCGGACCACTAATTTGAATAGGCGTATCTGGCTTGTAAGAAACCTCACCTGATAAAGCCACACCGGCAACATTGGTGGCAAAACTAGCACCAAAGTATTTTAAGTCTTCAGGAAATTCAATATTATAACCAGGATTTAGTGCCGCTAAAGCGCCGCCTGTTGGGTCGACCATCTTAGGAACAAAAACCGGTGTAGGGCTTCCTGTTGCTAAAGGAACACTGGTACGAACAGCATTAATTAGTGGCACACGAGAGTGAATATTCATGTAGTACAAACCAAACTCAGTATCATTGAGTTCTTCAGCATAATAACGTGCCGCTATACCGTATTGACCACCGTCATCTGGTTCAACATCTGCTTGTCTTTCAGCAGCAAAACCTCCGGCTAAACCGGCTTGATCGCCAAAAGGTCCTACCGAAACAAAGTTACAACCAGAGGCGGCAAAATCTGCTCCTGAGAAATAAGTACCACAACCATCAATTTGAGTTTTTTCCCACTCATATTGATAAAAAGCTTCAATACTTAATTCACTGGTTAAACCTAAGTTAGCGTAGAGCATGCCAACCGGTAAAATACCTTCTTTTAATGTCGCGCCTGGGCGACGTAACGCGGCGACATCAAATGGGTTAGATGAGTTCATACCGCCTTGAATAAAGGTGCTTTCACCCCAGCTCACCACTTGGCGGCCTAAACGTACGTCCAGAGGAGAGGTACCTATATCGAATGCGCCATAAACATAAGCATCAAGTAATGTTACACCTGAGAATTTAGTATTATCTTCAAAGCCATCATCACTTAATGGGGTATTTGGCGTGTAGCCATTGTTAGAATTACCATGAAGCACATCACTATCCTTAAGCGCATAGTCGTACCAATATTTAACACGAACAAAAGCACCAAAATTACCTTTACTCAACTGCAGATCATGCACACCTTTTATTATTTTCGAATAGGCATCATGCTTGGCATAGTTTAAGTTGCCATCATCTGTAGTTGATGTAAAACCTGTTCCACCATTGGTTTTACCAATAAAACGAGGGTCAGCATCACCCAGTCTCAAACTTGCGCCAATATCTAATTGTGAGTTGATTTGCAGTAGAATGTCATTGTCTTCACCAAAGTTAAAGTCTACGGCCTGCGCTGAGGATGTACCCAGTGCCATAGCAACAACCAGAGCTAATGGTTTGATTTTACAGTTATTAGTTAGCATTTTATTCGCCTGTTATTATAGTTGTAATAGGTCAGTTGTAATAGATAATGTAATGTTTTTTTATTGTAATTGTAATAGGTAATGTAATATTTCTTCCGCATTAACATTACGCCAATGTTTTAATTAATATTTCGCTAAATGCGCCAACCTATTGTCATTTCGTGCAATAGTCGTAAAATAGAAAAAAATCAAAATATAGGTAATGTAGTGCAAGATTATTATTCAACATTAACTGGCTGGATGATCCCTATTTCAAGGGCTATGCAAGCAAATAGCATTGACGCTGCAAAAGCGCTAAAAGAATGTGATATCTCTCTCGATGTCATGCAGGATCAAGAGTCTAGTATTGCTGCCGAAAAGTTTGCCCATTTACTTGAATATTGTAATAAAAAATTAGACCGTCATGATTTTTCTGTACTAGTAGCAGAGCAATTTCACCCCGGTATGTTTCATGCATTAGGTTATGCCATGATGTCTTCAAATACCTTGTATGATGCACTGGAGCGTATTGCTCATTACAAACGTGTGGTGTCAAACACTTGCCAATTAGTTAATCATGAACGCAATGAACACTTAGTCTTTGAAATGAACATTTTTACCTATGAATCAACTAACAGACCCGTACTATCACAAGAAATTGTCGAAACTTTTCTAGCGACCATTATCCGCTTTTCCCGCGAGCTTGTTACCTTAGACTTTGCGCCGGTAAAAGTTTGTTTTGCTTACCCTACTCCCCGATATGATGTGTCTTATTTAAACAATTTTTTTAACTGTGAAGTAGAGTTTGATAGCAACCAAACCGCGATCATCTTTGATCTAAAGCAAACGAAAGAAAAATTACTTTGTGGTAATCCCTTAATCACTCATAGCCATGAAAAAATGCTTGACGAATTTATGGCTAGAGTTGATAAAAATGATTTAACCCATATCATCAAAAACAAAATTTTTGAACTATTACCACTTGGCGCACCATCACAAACTGAAATAGCTGAATTTCTTGGGATGAGTTTGCGTAATTTGCAACGCAAATTAAATGACCAAGGGACAAGTTATAAAGAAATATTAGAAAGCACGCGCAAAAAATTAGCGATGAATTACATTACTCAAAAACATTTAAGCTTAAGTGAAATTGGCTATTTAGTGGGTTTTTCCAGTGTCGGTAATTTTAATCGCGCTTTTAAGCGCTGGACCAATCAAACCCCTGGTGATTATCGACAAGGTCGTAAAACATAGAAAATTAGCGCTCAATTTCTCTAAAACTGCATACATCTGTAGTTTGGCTGGCGTGTGTATAAGGGCTATCATCGGTTTAACGCTTTGAAGATAATAAATTTAAATTGATGCTAGCGATATCACATAGTCCAAATTCAGCGGCAAAAATCCCATCAAAAATTAACTGTGTTGCAAAGATAATCATTTGGCACGTTTAACACCTCTAAATTAAATTGTTATCATCAATACTAGTCAGTAGATTTATATAACTTATTAGGACTTTTATGCGCCCATCTTATATTGCTCTTAGCGTGATAAACTTATTTTTTCTCGCACAGCTTAATTTAGCTGAAGCGAAAACTAGCTTAGATTTACTTGAGTTACCCGCTAAGCAAAGCGCTTTAGCCAGTAAAAGTGTACTGATGGCAATGACGCCTAATAATAACGCTATTCTAGCGGTAGGTGAACGTGGCCATATTATTAACTGGAAAAGTCAGTCAGATTGGCAGCAACAACAGTCCCCGGTGAGTGTATCTATAACCAGCATTACGGTATTGTCTAACGGCAGAAAAATAGCCGTGGGGCATGATGGTGTCATTCTAAAAAGTGCCCCTGAAAGTAACACTTGGCGTAAAGTATTTACTGGCGCTGAGCTGACTAAGCTTAAAATAGCCCAGGTAAAAGCACAACATAAAGCCCTGCAGTTAGTGATAACGAATACTCAAGATGAAAACGAACTTGATGAGCTAACCTACCAACTTGAAGACTTAGCCTTTGCCATTGAAGATAACCAATTAGAATTAATCTCTGGCCCCAACAAACCGCTTTTATCTGTCACAAGTACCGCTAACGACACCCTATTTGCTACTGGTGCTTACGGCTCATTTTTGACCAGCAAGGACCAAGGAGAAACTTGGTCCTTAATCAGTAAGCGCCTTGATAACCCTGATAGCTTTCATCTGAACTCTGTAATTACCACCCCTGATGACCAGTTATATATTGTTGGCGAAAATGGCATGGGCTTTCACTCTGACAACCAAGGTGAAACTTGGTCGTCAATGGCTTTACCCTACTCTGGCAGCCTATTTGGCATTATCGCCAATCCGACAAACTCTGCTCAACTGGTGGCTTTTGGCTTACAAGGTAATCTGATGGTATCGCTTGACGGTGGCGCGCATTGGCAACATAAAAAGCTACCCACTAGCGCTAGCTTACTCGGCGGCACCTTCTCTAAACAAGGTAAAGCTTACTTAGTGGGACACGGGGGCTTAATTGTCGATTTACTCCCTGAAGACCTCAGCACATTGGCGATTAATAAACACCCTTCAGGTGCAGCACTTTCAAGTGTTTTAGTGCAAGAAAATTCATTAGTTCTCGCCGGACAATTCGGTATTTTAACCTGGTTACTTAAGCAGTAAGGGCAAACTTATGTCAGAGAATAAACCCGTTCATTCGGCTAGCAAGTTAGAGCAACTTATAGAGAAATTCGTCTTTGGTCATCGCGCGATAGTGATGACCATCATTGCCGTTTGTATCGCTTTACTGACCATTCAAGCGGTTAACGTTAAGCCCGAAGCTAGCTTTACTAAAATGATCCCCGGTGATCATCCTTTTGTAAATAATTTTTTAACCTATCGAAAAGAACTGGCTGATTTAGGTAATGTGGTTCGCATTGTGGTAGAAAATAATCAAGGTGATATTTTCAATGCTGATTTTCAACAAACCTTAAAGCAAGTTACTGACGAAGTTTTCTATATTCCGGGCGTAAGTCGTGACGGTCTTAAATCATTGTGGACCCCTAATGTTCGCTGGCAAGAAGTCACTGAAGAAGGTTTTGTTGGTGGCGCCGTAATCCCCGATGGTTATGACGGTTCGGCTGAAATGATAGAACGCGTTAAAGCGAATATCTTTAAATCAGGACAAATAGGCGTGTTAGTGGCTAATAATTTCCAATCAGCCATTATTTTAGCGCCCTTGCAAGACATTAACCCTGAAACAGGTTTGCCGCTTGATTACCGAGAACTGTCAAAGATTTTAGAAGAAAAGATACGTGACAAATACAGTAGCGACAATATCACTATTCGTATTGTTGGCTTTGCAAAAGTGGTCGGTGATTTAATCGATGGCGCTTTACAGGTTGTCGCCTTTTTCGTTTTAGCCGTGCTTATTACCTTTGTATTATTATGGTTTTATTCGCGCTGTATACGCAGCACAGTGTCGGTATTAGTTTTCTCTATTTTTGCCGTATGTTGTCAACTGGGTATTCTGAATTTACTCGGTTTTGGTATTAACCCTTATTCAATGTTAGTGCCCTTTTTAGTTTTTGCTATTGGTGTTAGCCACGGCGTACAAATTATCAATTCAATTATTCACCATAGCGTCACTGGCGCTAATAAAATTGATGCGGCCAAACTTGCTTTTCGCTCACTCTATATTGCGGGTATTACCGCTTTAGTCAGTGATGCTATCGGTTTTACCACCTTAATGGTGATTGATATTGAAGTGATCCGAGAACTCGCCATAGCCGCCAGTATTGGTGTCGCGATTATTATTGTCACCAACTTAGTTGCACTGCCTATTTTAATGAGTTACATCGGTGTTTCTCCTGCTGGTTTAAAATACGCCCAAAAATCAGCTCATAAAACCGGTATTGTTGAGCGTTTGTTTAAAAACTTTGCTAAACCGCCGCTAGCAAAAGTAGCGATAGCTGTTGGTATTATTCTTTTTGCTTTAGGGCTTTATTTCTCACAAGCTATGCAAATTGGTGATTTAGACGCCGGAGCACCCGAGCTAAGACCTGATTCCCGCTACAACTTAGACAATGCTTATATTGTTGAAAATTACAGTACCAGTACCGACCTATTTGTCATTATGGTTAAAACTGAAGTTGAGCAATGTGCTCAATATCAAAACCTAGTGTGGGTCGATCAATTTCAATGGCATTTACGCAATGTGCCTGGTGTACAAGCGGTAAAATCTGTTGCCGATGTGTCAAAATTTGGTCTGTTTGGTATGAACGAAGGCTCATTAAAATGGTATGGCTTAAATCGCAACCAGTTAATGACCAACGCTTCCTTGTCTAAAACACCACAAGGTTTAATGAACAAAGATTGCTCTATGGTGCCCGTATTGGTCTTCCTTAATGATCATAAAGCACAAACCCTAGACAATGTGGTTAAAGCGGTAGAAGTATTTAAAGCTGAAAAGCAAGTTGATGGTGTCGAATTTCTGATGGCTGCCGGTAATGCCGGTATAGAGTCTGCCACTAATATGGTGATTGAAGATGCACAAACTGAAATGCTAGTTTGGGTATATGCCATTGTTATTATTATTTGTTTAATCACCTTTAGAAGTGGTCGCATCGTGGTTTGTATTATCACGCCATTAATCTTAACCAGTATCATGAGCCAAGGCTTAATGGGCGTTTTAGGTATTGGCGTAAAAGTTGCCACCTTACCTGTCATTGCCTTAGGTGTGGGTATTGGTGTTGATTACGGTATTTATATTTTCAGTAAAGTTAAAGAGGCACTCGGCCAAGGTAAATCCTTATACATGACTTATCGCTACGCTTTAAACCAAACAGGTAAAGCCGTTGCTTTTACCGGTATAACCTTAGCGATTGGTGTAGCTACTTGGGTATTTTCACCGATAAAATTCCAAGCCGACATGGGTATATTACTAACTTTCATGTTTATTTTTAACATGTTAGGAGCACTAACACTGATTCCAGCTCTTGCATGGTTACTGAAGATAGGCTCTAACAAGGATAAGAAATAATGACCGAAATAATCACACAAACAGCCTTAAATGAGACTTTTTTACAACAAAAAGCATTTTTTGCTCAGCATACTTATCCTAGCTATCAAGAGCGCATTAGAGACTTAATCAAGTTAAAGGCGCTTATTGTTGATAACCAAGACGCTTTTATTGCCACCATGAGCGAAGATTTTGGCCATCGTAGTGCTGATGACTCAAGAATAGGTGATATTCTCACCACCGTCATGGGTATTAACTATGCAATAAAAAAATTAAAAAACTGGATGAAGCCTGAAAAAAGACATATCGGGATTTTATTTCAACCGGCAAAAGGTCAGGTTATTTATCAACCTAAAGGTGTTATCGGTATTATCGCGCCGTGGAATTATCCGGTATTTCTGACCTTAGGGCCGTTAACAACAGCATTAGCCGCAGGTAATACTGCGATGATAAAAATGAGTGAATACACAACTAACACCAACAGCTTATTAGCCAAGTTAGTGGCTAAGGTGTTCCCGAGTAATCAAGTGGCGATAGTGTGTGGTGAAGCTGACATGGCGGCGGCATTTTCAGCGTTAAGTTTCGATCACTTATTTTTCACTGGCTCTACTGGTGTCGGTAAATTAGTGATGAAAGCTGCCGCTGAAAATCTAGTCCCTGTGACCTTAGAATTAGGCGGTAAATCACCGACCATTATTGATGAAGATATTGATATAAAAACGGCAGTCAGTCGATTAATTTTAGGTAAAACGCTTAATTCTGGCCAAACCTGTGTGGCGCCAGATTATATTTTTTGCCCACAAAGTAAAGTATCAGAGTTAACTCAAGCTTTTCAAAGCGCTTATCAAAGTATGTACCCTAATACGCTAGAAAATGACGACTGCACTTGTATCATAAATGATGGACAAAAAGCCCGAATTGATGGTTTATTAACTGATGCTAAAGCCCAAGGGGCGACCATAATACCCTTGAGCCCAACCAGCAGTGATAGCGCGTCGAGAAAAATGCCTTTAACACTGCTCACCGATGTTAATGATGATATGAGCGTGATGCAGCAAGAAATTTTTGGCCCTTTGTTACCTATTATTGGCTATAACAATATTGACGAAGCCATTACTTATATTAATAGTAAACCGCGCCCACTGGCCTTGTACATTTGCAGTTTTAACAAGGCCTTTCAACAACAGGTATTATTAAATACTCATGCCGGTGGTGTCTGTATTAATGATGCCGCTTTTCATGTTGCTATTGATGATTTACCTTTTGGTGGTATCGGTGCCTCTGGCATGGGGCAATATCATGGTAGTGAAGGTTTTAAAACTTTCTCGCACGGTAAATCGGTACTTTCACGAGGAAAAATAAGCCTAGGGACATTATTATTTCCCCCGTTCGGTAATAAAATTCATCAAATTTTGTTTAAATTATTTATTCGTTAATTAACCTCATGAGTCAATAATTTACTCATGACACTTTTATTAAGTTTTTGATCTTTTGTTCGCAAAGAAAATAAATCAGCCCGATGTTTATGGTTGCAGACTAAACATAAGTACCTGCAGCTCTTTAGCAGCAATACTTGAATATTGTGATTGATAGCACCGCTGCCGTGATGTATTTTAACCGCTACGACTGATCAATAACTTAATGAAATTATTATTAATTTACAATTTCATATTACTTTGCTTGTTCTACTCTATTTGTTTCAAGCACCAACGCATCTAGTTGCTAAAGGAAATAACATGACTAAACCTTGGATTAAAAATTATCCAGAAAACGTGGCTCATGAAGTGGATTTAAATCGTTATGACTCTTTATTAGCTTTATTTCATCAAACCACCGCTAAATATGATCAACAAACCGCCTATAGTAATTTTGGCGCTGAGTTGACGTTCAAGCAAGTAGATGTACTATCACGATCCTTTGCGGCTTATCTACAAAATGAACTCAAGATTGTTTCAGGTGAACGTGTCGCCTTGATGTGTCCGAATACCTTATGTTTTCCAGTGGCTATGTGGGGCATTATTCGTGTTGGCGGCGTGCAAGTAAATGTTAATCCTATGTACACACCACGAGAGCTTGCGCATCAGCTTAATGATGCTCAAGTCGAAACCATCATCATATTTTCACCCTCAACAAAAATGCTTGCTGATGTTATTGAAAAAACTGATATTAAAAATGTTATTACGGTTAACTTAGACGATTTAGTCAATAAAGGTTTACCTTGCGATCCTGTTGACTCGCGTTTGAGCCAAACCATAAGTTTTACTGATGCCTTAACGCAAGGAGAAAGTTTAACCCTGACTGAGCCGACTCTCTGTCAAACTGATTTATTGTTTTTGCAATATACCGGTGGTACTACTGGGCTATCTAAGGGCGCTATGCTGAGTCATGGCAATCTAATTGCCAATATTATGCAATACCAAGAGTTTGCTAAAAATAAGATAAATTACGGCAATGACGTTGTTATTACCGCTATCCCCATGTACCACATCTTTGCTTTGATGGCGAATACGCTAAGCTATTTCTATTTTGGCGCTAAAAATGTTTTAGTGACTAATCCTCGTGATATGGCGAGCTTTGTCGACATATGGAAAAACACGCCCGCCACTGTTTTCACTGGGGTAAACACGTTATTTAATGGTTTATTACACACGCCGGGCTTTGATCAAGTTGATTTTTCATCATTAAAAATTTCTCTGGGCGGCGGCGCAGCAGTACAGCAAGCGGTCGCAGACAAATGGCAACAAGTGACCGGCGTTAGGCTAAACGAAGGTTATGGTTTATCTGAAACTGCACCGGTTGTGTCATTAAATTTTGGCACTACCATTAACGGCAAAGCCGTTTATATACCCGGTATTGGTGTACCCGTGCCCAGTACTGATCTTTCTATTCGTGACGATGCTGGCAATGAAGTCGCACAAGGCGAATCTGGTGAGTTGTGTGCTAAAGGTCCACAAGTTATGCAAGGTTACTGGAACAATATTGCCGCCACCCATGAATGTATGACTCCTGATGGCTACTTTAAAACCGGCGATGTCGGCATGCTGGACGAGCAAGGCTTCTTCCACATTGTTGATCGTAAGAAAGATATGATTAATGTTTCTGGTTTTAATGTTTATCCTAACGAAATTGAAGCTGAAGTGGCTAGAATGCCTGGCATATTAGAATCAGCTTGCATCGGCGTAACTGATGAAAAAACCGGCGAAGCTGTTAAACTCTTCATCGTTAAAGCAGATAAAAGTATTACCGAACAAGATGTTATCAAATTTTGTCGCCAAGGATTAACGGCCTATAAGGTCCCTAAACATGTGATCTTTATCGATGAAATTCCTAAATCAAGCGTCGGTAAATTATTACGCAGAGAGTTAAGATAGTATTTACGGTCAGCTACAGCGGTTATAGGGGCAATGAGTGAAAATAATTCAACCGTTGAATGAATTCTTCTCGTTTGCTGCCAACAGATAATAGCCTTAAGATGATCTTGTTTTAGGATCTCCCCCGGTTCAAAAAACGTTTTTACATAGTTAATTTGTTTCATTTTAAGGACATCAATCGATGTCCTTTTTTTTTCATTATTTTTTATCCACAACATTATTTTGGTGCAAGCACACTATAATGGTGCACTATCCGGTATTTCAAAGCGTAAAAAATAAAATAAAACATATTAAATCAATAGGTTAAATTACGGCTTAAGTTTTGCTATAAGACATTTGTCTTTATTAAAATATGTTAACTATGCCAATTCAAACACCTATACGTGGCCTACGCTCATTTTGCGTAGCGTCGAAATGTTTAAGCTTTAAGCATGCTGCAGCACAATTATTTTTAACTCCCTCAGCCGTTAGCCATCAAATAAAACAACTTGAAACACAATTAGGTATCGTTTTATTCAATCGTGGCACCAGAACCATTGAACTTACCAGTGCCGGAAAACAGTTTTACCAATCGATTCAACCGTTAATTAATCAATTAGAATCAACCATAGACGAATTTACGCAAAAACAACAAAATCAAACTATTGTCATCAGTTTGCCAGAATTTTTTGCCAGCGAATTATTTATCCCTCGTTTATCAGAGTGGTCGCAAAATAACCCAACCATTAACCTACAGCTAGAAACAGTTAAGTCTGGCAGCGAACCATCACGGTCTGCAGATTTATCTATTGTGCTTGCTAATGGCAAGCCTAATGCAAAAATAGTTCAAGAGTTATTTCCTATTCGTTATGCCCCGGCGTGTAACAAAAAACTTTATAAAAAGCTAAAAAACACTGGTTTTTCTGCCTTAAAAACCACACCGTTACTTTTACATAGATCACGCCCATGGTCTTGGCATCAATGGGCTGATAAAAATAATGTTGACGATTTTGACCCTAAACAAATTATCCAATTTGACAGTATGTATGCTGTAGTTCGAGCGGCACAACAAGGCATGGGTATAGCATTAGTGCCATTGCCAATGAGTAAAGCCTGGTTCAGTGAGCAACTGCTGGTAAAGCTATTTGACGAGGAATTAAATACCAATGATAAATATTATCTTATTCAGCATGAAAATATGGATAATAATACAAAGCTCAAGCTCTTTGCTCAATGGGTAAAAGAAACCTTCACCATTTAACCCCCTTACGCTTATAAACATTAAATGCTGATGTTCGACCTTGAGTCAATTCTCCGCTAACAACAGAGTTAAGCTACTGACATACAGTTGAATTTTATTCACTTGATAGGTGTATTCTAATCGTTTGTCAGTTATTGGGCTTATCTTTATATTGTTGTTGTATCAATTTGATGCACAACAGATATGGGATAACAACATGAACAAAACTATGTTAAAAAACACACTATTCGCCACTTTATTATTAAGTACTACGCCTGCAACTTTAGCCAATGAAGGGATATTCCAAGTGGCTGTCGTAAAAGGTAGTATCGGTACTGCAGACATAACTAAAGGTGAAGTAGAGTTGGGCATAAAAAAATTAACCGCTAGTGAAAGTAGCAAAGATTTTTATGACCGTAAAATGAATTTGTGCGTTGCTTATTTGCAATCTGCACAGAGCAATAAATCAGAGTCAGCCTGTACAGAAGCGATCAACAGCATAGAGTCTATTAAGCATCAAAATAGCAAAGTGCGCTATTTAACTTCACTTAATTACAGTAACCGTGGTGTTGCTAGGTATAAACAAAATCAATTAACCGCGGCATTAAAAGACTTTGAATTTGCCGTTACCATTGACAATAACCCCATTACAGCCGGTAATTTACAAAAAATAAAACAACTTTTACCAGTAAACAAAGTAGAAAAAATAGCGGCGTTATCTGATTAACACTGATATTTTTCCAATTAGGAGCAGACAAATGATCAATAATATACTTCACACAATCAGCTCAACCATTAGCTTGATGACTGAAATTAAGCATATCTCGATTAGCCAGTGGGATGTTGAGTAAAAAGACGGCATTATTCATTACCAAAGTTTATAAGCTGGTAGCTAAGGTAATGAATAATGTCAAAACCACCATAACAGCACTGAATAAGAGTAAAACAACGCATTTAAATGATTGAACCAAGATTGCCACTGTCTACAATAAATAGATTTTTCATATGATAAGCGCAACAAATTAAATCACCTTATTAGTCATTTATTAGCTTAAACATAGCAAGGCTAACAAAGCGCTAGGCATGTATCATTTTTTGTGCATAATGAAGATCCCTCATGCATTATTGCAATCTATTCAAAAGATAAACAAGTCCGTTATATGATAAAAGACATTTCCAACTTGCAGGTCAAATTACAAACCTTACTCGCAGCACAGCAAGAATTTTATACTCAAGGTAAAGTAGCCGATTACATTCCAGCCTTGGCTGAAGTCAGTCCAGAAAAAATGGGCGTTTGTGTTTCCACTATTGACGGTAAAACTGTTGGCGCTGGCGACTATCAAGAGCCCTTTTCGATTCAAAGTATTTCAAAAGTGTTTGGTTTGGTTATGGCAATGAACCGCATCGGCGATGACTTGTGGCAACGGGTTAATATGGAGCCATCTGGGCAACCCTTTAACTCCATTATTCAATTAGAATGGGAAAAAGGTATTCCCCGAAATCCAGTAATAAATGCTGGCGCCTTATTGGTGGCTGATGTGCTCACTAGCCACTTTTCTTCTAGTAAGTTAGCCTTTTTAAGTTTTATGCGCTCAATAGCTCATGATGACAGTATTTATGTCGACAATTATGTTTACCAATCAGAATTAGCCCATGGTAGCCGAAACGCCGCATTAAGTTATTTAATGAAAAGTTTTGGCAATATAGAATCAGAAATACCTGAGGTATTAAGTCATTACTTTACCCAATGTTCAGTCGCCATGAGTTGTGAACAACTGGCAACTAGCCTGCTATTTTTAGCAAATAAAGGTATCGACCCCGTTTCTAAAGAAGCTATTTGCACGCCAAGAGATGCCCATCGAGTGAATGCAATATTATCCACCAGTGGTATGTATGATCAGTCTGGCGAATTTGCTTTCTCTATTGGCTTACCAGCAAAAAGTGGCGTAGGCGGTGGTGTTATTGCGATAGTGCCTAACTATGGCGTTATTTGTACTTGGAGTCCGCCATTAAATAGCTTTGGTAACTCAGTGATTGGCACAAATTTAGTGGCGAGTTTAGCCCAAGAGTTAGGCTTGTCTATTTACCATTAACACCATCATCTAATACTCGCTCAAGATAATACTCGCGCAAGATTTTTTCTTCCAAAATATGCGGCGAGTATTGTCTGGATAATAAATCATCCAGCCTGTTAAGGTAATATAAATAGGCGTCACCATCATAGTTCGCTGATAATGGATTCATAAAACCATGTAAGTATTCACTTTTCTCAAGTGTGACCGTGGATTTATCTTGTAAAACAGTGCGCAATGCAGCCACTGAAAAATGTGGCTCTGTGCTAGGTAAAATTAACCTAGTTGCAATATTGGGTGTTAACCGAGTTAAGTGTCTAATTTGGCTACTATAAAAACAAATAGCCCCTAAGCTTTGCTTAACCGCGCCTTGTGCGCATAATTGCCAAATAGCACTGCCACCAACACTAAAACCCACCAACCATTTACTGCCTGATATTGCTAACAGCTTTTGCTCAAGTTTGTTAACGTAACCCTCTAAACTAACGTTTTCAGTAAAATACTGATAAGCGTCACGCTCACAGGTGAGACCTTTCGGTTGTTGTTGATAAGGGCCAACCATATGGCATTTAACGCCATAGGATTTTTCCACGCCATAGCCATTTTCAACGCCAAGACCTTGCTCAAGGTTCGCGGTAACTTGCTGACATAAATGCTTAAACTCATCGGTTAAACCAAAAATATCAGCGACAAAAATTATATTCAACCAACCCCTCCAATAAGTAACTAGTTCGTCAAGTACAGCGACGTTAACAGAGAACACGAGCAAATCATTGACCTTAATTAGGGGGTAAATTTTACCTACTATTTTAAAATTTGAAAGCTCAAATGGGCTAAGCACTAGAAATAGCCGACACTACCCGTTAGAATCTAAGCTATAGCAATTCTAATTATCAGCAACGAGACATATTCAGATGGGCAGAGCATACCAAAACCGTAAATTATCAATGGCCAAAACTGCGGGTCAAAAAACTAAAGTTTATTCAAAGTACGGCAAAGAAATTTATGTACTAGCTAAAAATGGCGGTGTAGACCCTGATGGTAACCTGGCTTTGCGTCGGACGATTGAAAAAGCAAAGAAAGATCAAGTTCCTACACATGTTATTGAAAAAGCATTAGAAAAAGCGATAGGTGCTGGCGGCGAAGATTATGTAGAATCACGCTACGAAGGCTTTGGCCCAGGCAACTGTATGGTCATTATTGATTGTTTAACCGATAACGGCAATCGCACCATTAAAGATGTGCGTCAATGTTTTACTAAAACTTACTCAAAAATTGGTTCATCAGGCACTGTTTCACACATGTTTGATCATCAAGCGTTATTTGCTTTTAAAGGTGAAGACGATGAAAGTGTTTTAGAGAACTTAATGATGGCTGACATCGATGTGACTGATGTTGAGCTTGAAGACGGTATTATTACCGTTTACGCACCACATACTGAATTTTTCAAAATTAAAACAGAATTTGCCAACAGCATGCCGGAAGTTGAACTCGAAGTAGAAGAAATTACTTGGGTACCACAAACCTATACTGAAATTTCAGGTGAAGACGACTTAGCTAATTTTGAAAAATTCATCAACATGCTAGAAGACTGTGATGACGTACAAAATATTTATCACAATGCTGAACTCGCTGAAGAATAACGCTCAAGCAACACTGATTGATTAAAGGCGTCTTAATCCATTTGACTCATAAATGGATTAAGATGCTTTTTTTAATCGCCACTATCTTGCCCTAAAAACCTAAGGTGCCACATGATTGATTTTCGCTCTGACACAGTAACACGCCCCAGTAAAGCAATGCGTACGGCGATGGCAAACGCTGAAGTGGGTGACGACGTTTATGGCGACGACCCTACGGTGAATGAACTTGAGTCTTGGGCAGCAGAACGACACGGTTTTGCCAGTGCCATGTTTTGTAGCTCAGGCACACAAGCTAACTTATTAGCGCTAATGGCCCATTGCCAACGAGGAGATGAGTACCTTTGTGGACAACAAGCACATAACTATAAGTTTGAAGGCGGTGGCGCGGCTATTTTAGGCTCAATTCAGCCACAACCTATAGCCAATGAGCAAGACGGCTCTTTATGCTTTAAAAAGCTTGCAGCGGCAATAAAACCTGACGACTCTCATTTTGCTCGTACGACTTTACTCAGTATTGAAAATACCATTAACGGTAAAGTTCTGCCGTTAACTTATATGCTAAAAGCGCGTGAATTTACTCAGCAAAACAATTTAGCTCTGCATTTAGACGGTGCGCGAGTTTACAATGCGGCCAGCGCATTAAATGTTGATATTACAGAAATTTGCCAACACGTAGACTCAGTGTCTATTTGTTTATCAAAAGGCCTTGGCGCACCAATAGGCTCGTTATTACTTGGCTCACAAGCCTTGATAAAAAGTGCCAAGCGCTGGCGAAAAGTGGTCGGTGGCGGCATGCGCCAAGCCGGTATTATCGCTGCTGCAGCCAAAATAGCACTAGCGCAAAATCCAGAAAAATTAGCACAAGATCACATTAATGCGAAATATTTAGCGCATGCCTTAAACCAGTTTACTGATATTTCCGTCAATCTGGAGCAAGTTGAAACCAATATGGTATTCGCAAAGTTCTCTGAAGCTGTTGATATGGCTAATTTGGTCGATAAGTTAAAGGCAGATAACATACTATTATCTGCGGGCAACCCTATGCGACTAGTCACGCATTTAGATATTGATAAAACGGCTATAGATAACTTTATTAAAAAATTAAGCCACGCTTTAAGCCAAACATCTACTAGCGTTAAAGTAAGCTAATAACTGTTTTATAGTTTAGAGGCTGAGTGTGAAAGCTAAATGGCAGCTGAAATCGAACTGAGAGTGAATTGAAAGTGAATTGAGAGTGACAACGGATACTTGCTCGGGTTAACACGCTAGTTAACCCTTTCGAAGCCGCTGTTATTTTGCCAATTTTTCAATCATGGTATTTACCGCGCTCAAATGCTCAGGGTTGTTATGACACATGCCTTGAAACACGGCACAAATATCAAGAAAATCGGGCAACTCTGTGCGTTGTGCTAGCTTCATCAAACGTTTTGTTAACCGCAACGACGCCACAGGTTTAGCCGCTATTTCGTTTGCTAGCTTTTGTACTCTTTCAAGTAGATATTCTGGCTCAACCACATCTAATACCACCCCCATTTCTTTTGCCTCTAGCGCATCGATAACACGACCAGTAAAGGTTAATTCAGCGGCTTTTTGATAACCAATTAAACGTTGCATAAACCAAGCGCCGCCATCACCTGGAATAATACCTAAGTTAACGAAAGTTTCGCCAAATTTAGCTTTTGTTGATGCTATTCTCATATCGCACATATTGGCAATATCAAAACCCGCCCCTATTGCCGGGCCATTAACCGCCGCAATAACCGGTACTTCTAATTTGTGTAAAGCTAGTGGAATGCGTTGAATACCTTCTCGGTAACGTCTTTCTAGTGCTTGTACATCACCGGCAAAATCTCCTGTGCGCTCAGCCATATCTTTTATATTTCCACCAGAAGAAAACGCAGAGCCGTCACCGGTAATAATCAGCACAGCGATTTCAGGTGTACGATTAATCCATTCAACGGTATTGACAATATCGTCAGCAATGGCAGTACCTGTTAAGGCGTTACGCACATCGTGGCGATTGAATGTTAAAGTAAGCACTTTATTATTTAGCGTTATTTTACTGTCGACTAATATGGGTAGTGAACTCATTTTTACCTCAATAATTTTATTAATTAACCTTAACCTTACCTAAAGTTAAGGTTAATTAGGGCTTAAGATTTTTCAGCAATTTTCACTTGTTGCCAAAAGGCTTCAAGCTCGTCTAACGAATGTTGTTCAAAACTTTTATCCGCGCGATTAACTTGCGCTTCAACACCATAAAAGCGCCGAGTAAACTTATTATTTGCTTGGCGCAGTAAAGCTTCAGGGTCTTGTTTAGCATGTCGACATAAATTGACTACTGCAAACATTAAATCCCCCAATTCTTCAGCTAAAGCGGTATCGTCTCGATGTAATTCCGCTTTTACCTCTAACACTTCTTCTTCAACTTTAGCGAAAACGTCATCAATATTATGCCAATCAAAGCCAACATGGGCACAGCGTTTTTGAATTTTTGCGGCCTGTGATAACGCCGGCAGATTACGCGGAATATCGGCTAAAATACTTAAGTTTTTATCGTCATTTTTTTGCTGACGCTCCTTAACCTTCTCATTTTCCCAGTTGGCTTTGACTTGCGCCTCAGATTCAAAGTCACTACTCGCAAAAACATGGGGATGACGGCGGATCAATTTTTCACAAATAGCACTCAGTACACTGTCAAAGTCAAAACGCTTTTCTTCCTCACCAAGTTGGCTATAAAACACTACTTGAAACAATAAATCGCCTAGCTCTTTTTCCAACTCAGTAAAGTCTTCTTGCTCAATCGCGTCAGCTACCTCGTAAGCTTCTTCAAGGGTATGGGGGATAATAGAGGCAAAGGTTTGTTTTAGATCCCAAGGACAACCCGTTTCAGGGTTACGTAACTCGGACATGATCCAGCGAAGTTTTTCTATTGAGGGTTTGTCATTCAACATTTTAAATATCCTGCCTATTTATCTTGGCGCTATGCAGCACCTACTACTTTGTATAGCTAACCTAGCATCCTAATTCATCATATTAAGCCAATATATTACATTCCTTAATATTAAGATATTGGTGATTCGTTATTGTATATTTTTTGTACTAAGCTTCTAAGGTGAATAAAACATGCAGTAAAAATAAACTTTACAAAAGGAAAATAATTATGAGGAAGGCTATCATTGTTAGTTTATCTTTTTTGTTAACTGTCATGCCGTTTACAATTGATGCAGAAGAACAAAAGCCTAAAAAGTTCGCCGACGTTGAGTACATGTCAATTACCTATACCGACTTTAAACCCGGAAAAGCGGATAGAGCTATGGAAATAATCACAGATCATTATTTCCCAGCATCTAAAACAGCAGGAACTCAAGTACCTTATATTATAAGGCTGCAAAGTGGTGAATGGGATATGGCTACAGCATGGACTTTAAAGGATGGTTATTCATCCATGGAATGGGACGTATCTGCTGAAGGAATAAAGTGGATGGAAGCATTCAACAAACAAGAGGGTATAGAAAAATCGAAAGAACTTAGAGATGAATTTAATAGTTTAATTCAAAGGAGTAATCACGTCATTGGCTATCATCCTATTAATATTAAATAATGAAACAACTCTAATGTGAGGCCATTTTTTTATAAAAATTTGAGGGCTAATATCAACGAAAAAATTGGCTTGCTATAACAAAGGCAACCCTTTTTAGGGTTGCCTAATTCACATTTCACACGCTCAGCTTTTTCTTAAGCGTTTGGCGTTAAAATGACTTAATTACTGGTTATAATCGTTTAACTTCTGCAACGTCATCTAACTGCTTTAATTTAGCTAATAAACGCGTTAACGCTTCGTTATTGGCTATTTCGACTTTTATGGTCATGCTCATACTTTGTTTAGCCTTATCGGTATGACTTTCAATGCCAATAATACTGACTCTTTCATTGGAAATAATCGTCGAGATATCTCTGAGTAAGCCTTGGCGATCACCGCCAATAATGTTGATACTCACTTGATAACTTTTTTTGTTATTTATGCCCCACTGTACTTCTACTTCACGCTCTGGTTGCTGATTCAGTGCGTTGGCGAGCTGTTCACAGTCAACCCGATGCACTGAAATCCCACGTCCTTGAGTAATAAAGCCAGCGATTTCATCGCCCGGCACAGGATGACAACATTTCGCCATGTGAGTCAACAAGTTACCAACACCTGAAACGGTAATACCATTATTATCAGCAGCTTCTGTGTCAGCTTGTTGCGGCTGACGAATTAAGCTTTGCGGATCAATATCTACTTCAGGTTTTAACTTTTCGTCTTGCTGTTGTAAACAATGAACAACCTGTAACAAGCGCGTACTGCCTGAGCCTACCGCCGCAAATAAGTCATCTTTTGTCGTAAAATTAAAACGCTCTATCGCCGCAGAAAAGTCAACTTTAGCCAAAGATAACTGTAACTTACCCAATGCGGTGTCTAACATTTCTTTACCGGCAGCAAGGTTTTTATCTCGGTCAAGTAACCGAAAAAAATGTTGTACCTTGGCACGAGCACGCGGTGTATGAAGATAATTTAAACTGGGGTTTAACCAATCTCTACTCGGATTGAGTGTTTTGCTGCGCAAGACTTCAACTTGATCGCCGGTTTGCAAAAGATAGGTAAAAGGAACTATTCGACCAAATACTTTTGCGCCAATACAACTGTGACCGACATTGGAGTGGATGTAGTAAGCAAAATCTAAAGGGGTTGCACCACTGGGTAAATCAACCACATCACCACCTGGGGTAAAAACATAAATACGGTCTTCAAATACTTGACTACGCAGTTCATCAAGTAATTCGCCACTTTCTGACACGTCTTCTTGCCATTGTAGAATTTTTCTTAACCAACTGACTTTTTCATCAAAACCTGAGGTTTTACCACTGGCATTACCTTCTTTATAACGCCAATGCGCTGCAACACCCAATTCTGCATCGTCATGCATTTGTTGTGTTCTAATTTGAATCTCTATTGTTTTATCTTCGGGGCCGATAACTACGGTATGAATGGATTGGTAGCCGTTGCTTTTTGGCGTTGCAACATAGTCATCAAATTCTTTAGACAAATGCTTCCAACTGGTGTGCACTAGGCCTAATGCGCCATAGCAACCTTGTAATTCATCAACAATAACCCGTACTGCACGCACATCAAATAGCTCTTCAAAGTCTAACGACTTTTGTTGCATTTTTTTCCAAATGCTATAAATGTGTTTAGGGCGCCCACAAACAACACCTTTAATGTCAGACGATTTTAATTGCTGAGATATGTTATCAACAAATTCAGCCATATAGCGTTCTCTGTCGAGACGTTTTTCATCCAGTTGCTTGGCAATTTCTTTGTAAACTTCAGGGTGCAAGTAACGAAAAGAAAGATCTTCTAATTCCCACTTTAACTGGCCAATACCTAAACGATTGGCCAATGGTGCGTATATATTGCTGGTTTCTTTGGCCGCTAACACTCGGGTTTCTTCATCACTGTCTTTTACCAAGCGTAAGTGGCATAAGCGTTCTGCAAGCTTAATAACAACGGCGCGAACATCTTCAACCATCGCCAATAGCATGCGGCGAATATTGTCAATTTGATTGGTATTGACTAGGCTAGATTGTGATTGCTGTAACGCCTTAATCGCTTCCATTTGGCTAAAACCTTTGCACAGTAAATATATTTGTTTAGAGAAATTTTCTTTAATATATTCAAGGCTAATGCACTTATACTCATACAAAGGACAGATAAAAGCCGCGCATAATGAGTCGGTATCAAGATTTAAACCCGATAGAATTTCCACCATTTCTAAAGATTTAGTTTGGCAGGGGGTACTATCATCAAATAAATAATTTACTTTTTGATACAACTTTTCTAACGCTGCTTTTTTGTCATTGTCTAATTCAAGCGCCGCTAGCCATTGCTCAAAGCTTGCTTGTGACATTTGATGTGACTTACGCACAGAAACCATGGAACTCCCTACCTGTGATTCAATTTTTCGACAACGCTATAAGCTAAACATTAGCATAGTTTCAACATGCTTTGTTTGTGCAAACATGTCCATTAAGGCTATTTTTTCAATTTTATAACCGTGATCGATAAGTAATTTTGCATCACGGGCTAATGACGCCGGATCACAACTGACATAAAGTATCTGATTAACATTAAAGGCCAGTAATTGCGTTAACGCTTGATAAGCTCCGGCACGAGCAGGATCAAGTAAAACCTTAGTATACTTTTGTTTTGCCCAAGGCTGGTCTTGCCAATCACTGTTTAAATCCGCTTGATAAAATTGGCAATTGTGAATATCATTTTTCAGCGCATTTTCTTGGGCCTTCTCTACCATTACTGAGATGCCCTCAATACCGACAACACGACTGACCTTTTCGGCAATAGGTAAACTAAAGTTACCTAAGCCACAAAACAGGTCGAGCACAATATCGTTATCATTAAGCGCTAACCAAGTCAGCGCCTGCTCCACCATTTGCTTATTAACCAGATGATTGACCTGGATAAAGTTATTCACCGAAAATTCAATTTTTATTGCATCTGTTAAGGCATAAAACAAGGTTTTATCTTCGGTCAGTGGCGTGACCTCATTACCGTCATCAAAGTAAACTAGCCATTGATTTTTATCAGCAAAATGTTGCCAAAGCTTTTTGTCTTGCGCCGTTGCTTTCACTAATTGTCGCACCACAACCACCTGCTCATTAGCCGCAATAATTTCAACATGACCGATGGCATTTTTACCTGACAACCTGGGCAGAAGTTCTTTTAGCTCAGCAAAAATATGACCAAATGCTTCGACGATTACTGGGCAAGACTTAATTTCAGTTAAGTGGCTGCTCTCGCGTTGACGAAAGCCAATAATCGGCGCGCCACGTTTATTATATTGCACACCAATTCTTGCTTTACGGCGATAATGCCATGGATCATTAATAAGGTGACTCTGCCATGGCAGACTTTCATTGAGTGCTTGGCGAGCAAATAATTGCGTTATTTTATCTTGCTTATAAGCTAACTGCTGCGAGTAGTCCATATGCTGTAAATTACAACCACCACACTGAAAGTAATGACGACACTTAACTTCTACTCGCGCTGCACTGGCGCTAATAACACGTAATAACTTTGCTTTTGCAAACTTACTTTTTTGCTCATACACATTAACTTCAACCGTTTCATTGGGCAGTGCACCTTCAATAAAAATTGGGTTTTTACCCTGAAAGGCAACGCCGCAGCCTTGCTGATCAAGGTGGCTAACATTAACGGTTATGTGTTGCTGTATCGGTGCTTTTTTCGGGCTTGCTTTAAAAAAATTTGCCATAGCTATCTTAGTTTGCCATCAAGGAGCAGCATAGATTATCTATTAGCTGCCATAGTGAACGATTACTATTTGGTATTAGTCTTAACTGTGCCATTATAGTGTTATTAACCCAATGATTTTACACTAAAGCTCAACAAAAAATGCATAAAATAAGCCTGAAAGATTGGGTAATTTTACTTACGGTCGTTCCTACGACCCTAATCAGTTTAGTTGTTGCTGGCTACTTATCCTATAGTCGCTATAGCGAACTCGATCAGTTTATTTATCAACGTGCCAATAGCATCATTTCTCCTCTTGCCATTAGCAGTGCTGAGCCATTATTAGCAAAAAAAAGAGATAGCTTAAGAACGCTGATCGGCTTTAGCCACCGCAGTCAATCTGACATTATAAAAAGCATCGCCATATTCACTGTCAACAACCAAGTGTTCGTCACCAGTGCTTATCACGGTGACACCCTTGCCATGCGCCTTAAAACCGGAGAAAGTTTGCCTAAACGCATTCAGTATGAAGACTTCGGTGATGACCTCATTTATCGCGCGCCCATTATTGACGAATTTACCACACAAACCAGTGACGGCACTTTAGGCAGTAGTATTATTGGCTATATCGCCATACACATTGACAAGAGTACGATTAGATATGCTCAACAACAGTTGTTGATCACAGTATTTTTCATCTTACTCGCTGGCTTTATCATCAGTGCATTGTTTGCCTATAAACTCATTAATAGCGTTACCCGCCCGATATCATCAATGGTATTAGCGATAGACCGTATTAGAGAAGGAAAAATTGATAGTCGTATCAGTGGACAGCTTGTTGGTGAGCTAAACTTTTTAAAAAATGGCATCAATACCATGGCGCAATCTTTAGGCACTTATCAAGATGAAATGCAACGTAGTATTGATCAAGCCACGATAGATTTACGTGAAAGTTTAGAGCAATTTGAAATTCAAAACGTCGAGTTAGATATTGCAAAACGTAAAGCGCAAGATGCTAACAAGGTAAAGTCTGAGTTTTTGGCCAATATGAGCCATGAGTTACGTACGCCTCTTAATGGTGTTATCGGTTTTACCCGGCAAGTGTTAAAAACGCCCTTAAGCGATACTCAGCGCGATCACTTACAAACTATCGAACGCTCAGCGGCCAGCCTGCTATCGATTATTAATGATATTTTAGACTTCTCTAAACTTGACGCGGGTAAAATGATCATTGAAAACATTCCGTTTTCCATTCGTGAATCTATTGAAGAAACCCTGACATTACTGGCACCCAGTGCCCATAAAAAGAATATTGAATTATCATTACGCGTTAGCCCTCAATTACCTGACTCACTGATTGGTGACGCAATGCGTATCAAACAAGTGATGGTTAACTTAGCCAGTAATGCGATTAAATTTACTGATAAAGGCTCGGTGGATATCAAGCTTGAAGGCCATGTTATTGGCAAAAATCGCTATAAAATTAGGGTAACAGTTCAAGACACGGGTATTGGCATATCAAATCAGCAAAAAAATTCAATTTTCCAAGCCTTTGGCCAGGGTGATAAAAGTGTGACTCGGATTTATGGCGGCACTGGTTTAGGACTGGTTATCTCTCAACGTTTAGTCTCAGAAATGCACGGTAGCATTGGTTTTGACAGTATAGAAAATGAAGGTTCAACTTTTTGGTTTACCTTCCAGTGTGAAATAAACACCATACCCACTTTGCAGTTATCTGCCCCAGAAGGTCTGATTGGTAAGGCAATATTGTATTATGAGCGTCATGCCGCAAGTCGTTTAGCAACCAGTGAAATATTGGCAAGTTGGCAAATGAAAACAACTTGTATTAGCCAACGCAGTGATATGGACGAAATACTGGCCAATAAAAAATTGCTCTCGTCATTCGACTTTGCTTTAATCGGCCATGACGTTACGCCATCAGCGCTTAATGACGTGAAAAAGTTTATATTTGTCCTGAAAGATATTATTCCGTCCATACATTTAGCCATTAATAGTAATTCGCCTAGTTTACATGAGGCGTTAATTTCAAGTGGTGCTAAAACTTGTCTCAGTAAACCCATAACGGTGCAGCGCTTGAGTAAAACACTTGCTCCAACAACCATTCGAGAAATCAATAGCTTAATTTCAGTGTCAGAAAAAAAAGTGCCGATTAAAGTACTGGCAGTTGATGATAATGAAGCCAATTTAAAATTGATCAATGCGCTGTTACTTGAACAAGTCACAGATGTCATCACAGCTACCGACGGCGCTCAAGCCGTAGCGTTATGCCGACACGAGAAGTTTGCTTTAATATTTATGGATATACAAATGCCTGTACTCGATGGCATTTCTGCTTTGGCTATTATTCGTCAACAAACACTTAATGAGCATACCCCAATAATCGCGGTGACCGCACATGTCTTTGGCGAAGAAAAAGATAAATTACTCGACAATGGCTTTAACTCCTTTATTACAAAGCCTATTGATGAAGCCATGCTGCATCATAGTATTTATGAGTATTGTGATTCAACATTACTCGCTTATCACCCTAAACTTGTTGCTCCAAAACCTAGGCCTATTAACGATTCTAGGCCAAAGATTATTGATTGGAAACTGGCATTACAAAGAGCAGGACAAAAAAAAATGTTAGCCAAAGATATGTTTATTGGCTTGGTCAACAGTTTGCCAGAAAGCAAAGCCAACATTTCTGAAGCGCTTATCTCTCAAGATATTGAGCAGTTAAAAGTGTTAATACACAAGCTTAATGGCGCTTGTTGTTACTCTGGTGTACCCAGTTTAGGCAAAGTGACTCATGAACTTGAAACAGAATTAAAGCGAGATATTGGCCTAGATGATTTACAGCCAGAATTTTTCGAATTTTTTGAACAAATAGATTTGGTACTAGAAGAAGCCGAAGCTTTTATCAACAATATTGAAAGCAAGCATTGAAAATATAACTAAATTGGACTAAAGAAAACAGGATAAATAGTTAACGCAGTTTTATATTTGGTGAGGTGTTAATGTCGCCATCTTCAGTAACCACCGCAATCCCTGAGTCACACCTTAATACGGCTAAGCTATGTCCTTCATCATTGCGAATAAAACTGAGTTCATAACCAAACTTCCCTAAACTACTAGCAGAAAACTTTTGTGCCAGTGAGAGTTTAAACCACCACGTTGATTGCTCAGGTACTTGTTTTCGCCTATCAAGAATAGGATTTTTTTGCGACGGCATATCAACTCCCCAATCCACATCTACTGATAAAAAATTCATTCACTTAAGTAAAAGTATAGGGTATATATAATGGCCAAGTCATAGTTTATTAGTAGCTTTGTCACATGCCGTTACATACTCAACTTGCTGTCATTAACTAGGTTGATAATACAACAAAAGCTGTGGCATATTTCACTTCATCAGAAAGTGATATATGCCATGTAGTAGCACCTAGATTTTCAGCTAGCATTAACGCCTGCAAACTAAGCTCAAGTGTGGGTTGACCCGAAGCTAATGACACAATATCAAAATGTTGAAACGAGACTCCGTTAGCAATACCGGTGCCAAGCGCTTTAGCTGCTGCTTCTTTGCCAGCCCAGCGTTTAGCCAAAAAACGCTCGGGTTGTTTTAACGTAAGATAGTGCTGATATTCACCAGACGTTAAAATTCGCTTGGCTAAGCGTTGCTGCGCATTTTCAGACATTTTTGCAATGCGCCGAATATCAACTATATCAGTACCAATACCAACAACTGACAAACTTTGACCCTCCTAAGTACTAAGTTATCCTAAAGTACGTGCTTCTAGCATTATACGCTTCATATCTCGAACCGCTTTGTCTAAACCGTCAATCACCGCACGGGCGATAATAGCGTGGCCAATATTGAGTTCAATTATTTCAGGTATCGCCGCAATGGGCTTAACATTGAAGTAATTAAGCCCGTGACCTGCGTTAACTTTTAAGCCTAAGCTATCAGCGTACTCAATGCCTTCAACCAAGCGCGCAAGCTCTTGTTGTTGTTCTTCTTCGCTTGCTGCATCAGCATATTGGCCAGTATGAATTTCGATATAAGTCGCTTTACTGAGTAGGGCTGCATCAATTTGTTTTTTATCAGCATCAATAAATAAACTGGTTTGTACACCCGCATTAGCCAATCGAGCTACAGCGGCGTTAATTTTATCTTGTTGCCCAGCAACATCTAATCCACCTTCCGTGGTTAACTCTTCACGTTTTTCCGGCACTAAACAACAAAATACGGGCTTAACTTCACAGGCAATATCCAACATTTCGTCGGTAACAGCCATTTCAAAATTCATCCGCGTATGTAAGGTTTGTTTTAGTACATAAATATCTCTATCTTGAATATGGCGACGGTCTTCACGTAAATGCACTGTGATACCATCAGCACCAGCATGCTCGGCTACAGAAGCCGCATAGACAGGGTCAGGATAATTAGTGCCACGTGCTTGTCTTAATGTGGCAATATGGTCTACGTTTACACCTAATAAAATATCTTTCATATACAATCTCTATTATGTTTACTGGATTAAATGTTCACTGGATTAAATGTTCACTGGATTAATTTTAACACCTTACATAGCTAAGTTTAACGCTTTAACTTAGAAATTTAATCATGGCTTTGCTAGGTTTTCTTACTAAAGAGTTTTCGGCTATTTAACGGTACACCATCAAGTAAATGGTTAATCACTTGTCTCATCAAAGCTTTAAAGGTATTGAGTACTTCTGGTGTCGATAAATCGCGTTCGGCAATCGCTTGTAAATGCCAACGATTATAACAAGGCTGCTTTAATTTTGTATAAGCTGGAATAAAGCCTTCGTCTGGTAAGTAATAGAAGCCCTCTGCACTATGCTCAAATACTAATGAAAAATCAAAAGAAAGGCCCAGCTCATCCATCAGCATCAATTCAAATTCTCGCAAACAAATCTCAATATTGCTCGCTTGTGCTAAAGCTTCTAAACTCATTTTATATTGCTGAAAAAGCGCCTCGCAAGCAATATTGTCGCCAAGCAGCTTAACCAATAATTCATTAATATAAAAAGCACTGAACAAGGCATTTTTCTTTAAAAGGAAAGATTTGCCAATCGGCTCAACTCGAATTAAGCTCTTTAAGTTGTATTGCCCTTTCAAGGTGACTTTAATGGGTAGAAAAGGTTGTAGTAGTGCCTTACGGCTCGATTTTGTTGAATGACCGACATAACTTAACGCCGCCAGTTTGCCGTCATGCTCAGTTAACAAATCAATTAGCAGCTGATTCTCTCGATAAGGTCGACTATGGAGCACAAAAGCTGACTGCGTAGTTTCTAGCATCTAGATTCCAAGTTAGCCCAGTGGCATTTAAGCACTGTTCAGAAAGCGAAAAATAAAATTTTTATTGGCTCAGGTAACAATTACAAACTAAACCTAAGTACCTAACGCTATGTAGGCGAGGCTTAATCAACTACTTTGTGAATAGTAAATTAAGCCCGAATATATCAAACTAACCTGAGTAATCGTCGCCATAGCCTAAGCTTCTTAAGGCGCGTTCGTCATCTGCCCAGCCTGATTTAACTTTCACCCAAGTCTCTAAAAATACTTTACGTTCAAATAGGTTTTCCATATCACGTCTTGCTTCTTGGCCAATAACTTTCAGCTTTTCACCCTTATTGCCAATAACCATACGCTTTTGGGTCGTTCTTTCGACTAAGATCAGCGCGTTAATATGCAAGATGCCTTTTTCATCAATCTTAAATTGTTCAATTTCAACCGTTGTTGAGTAAGGTAATTCATCGCCAGTAAAACGAATTAGCTTTTCACGCACAATTTCAGAGGCCATAAATCGACTTGAACGATCGGTAATATAATCTTCAGGAAACCAAAACTCTGCTTCGGGTAAGGTGTTAAGGCAGATTTTTTTAATCGCCTCAACGTTATCACCTTTACTGGCTGAAATCGGCACAATGTCAGCAAAGTCGTGCATAGCACCTAGCTTCTGTAAATGCGGTAACAAGGTGTCTCTGTCGGGTATATTATCAATTTTATTAACCACTAATACACAAGGAGCACCGCTGTTTTTAATTTTGGTCAGTACCATTTCATCGTCGCTTGTCCAATGTGTACCTTCAACTAAAAATACTACAGTGCCAACTTCTGCCAAGGTACTGCTAGCCGCACGGTTCATTAAACGATTAATGGCCCGTTTTTCTTCTGAATGCAAGCCAGGGGTATCAACTAAAACGGCTTGATGATTACCTTCAGTTAAAATACCTAATATTCGATGACGTGTGGTTTGTGGTTTACGTGAGGTAATACTGACCTTTTGGCCAAGCAAGGTGTTTAATAATGTTGATTTACCAACATTTGGACGGCCAACAATGGCAATAAGACCGCAATAGGTTTGTTCTGTTGTCATAATCTAGTTATCAACTTAAATGTCAAACAAGCGATTAAGCTTGTTCTATTAATTCTAAAACCTGCAAAGCGGCGGATTGCTCAGCTTTACGTCGGCTACTGCCCTTAGTAATCACTTCCTTCACCACTACACTTGTTGTGCAGCGCACTGTGAACTGCTGATTGTGTGATTGCCCCGTGGTATTAATTACATCATATTGTGGCAAAGGAATTTTTCGTCCTTGCAAATATTCTTGTAAACGTGTTTTTGGGTCTTTTTGTTCATTGCCTGGCTTGATATCGCTTAAG
Organism: Colwellia sp. MB3u-4; assembly: GCF_014077065.1. Lineage (NCBI taxonomy): Bacteria > Pseudomonadati > Pseudomonadota > Gammaproteobacteria > Alteromonadales > Colwelliaceae > Colwellia > Colwellia sp. MB3u-4. The sequence continues at coordinate 35,734 of NZ_JACGVE010000083.1, forward strand.
CGCTGTTCAAACCAGCTGAGAATTAATGCCTGACATGTGGGTAAGTCGGCATCTAAATAGACAGCACCTATGATGGCTTCAATGGCATCTTCAAGAATCGAATCTCTGCGATGACCACCACTTTTTAATTCGCCAGGTCCTAAAATCAAATATTGACCTAGGTCAAAGTCTCGACCCACCTCAGCTAAAGTAACACCTTTAACCAAACTTGAACGCATACGCGTTAAATCGCCTTCGGCCTGCTTAGGAAATTTTTGATATAAAGACTCTGCAATCACAAAACCTAAAATCGAATCACCTAAAAACTCTAGTCGCTCATTATGAGCACCTTTAGCGCTTCTATGTGTTAACGCTTGCAATAATAGTTTTGGCTCTTTAAAACTATAGCCAATTTTTTTATAAAGCCGCGCAATCGCGGCAGGAGTATGTAACACAGTTATTCAATTCCACCGATTCGAGAAAAACGCACGTTAGTTGGTATCCAATGTGGTAAAAAGCTGTCTGGTGTTCGATCAAAATCAAAACTCATCCAAATAGCAACCGCTTCACCGACTAAATTCTCTTCTGGCACAAAGCCCCAAAAGCGTCCATCTAAGCTATTATCCCGGTTATCGCCCATAACAAAGTAATGACCTTTAGGCACAAAAAACTCATTCGCTTGTGTACCACTTTGCTGGAAGTAATGCTGTGTGCGCGGTAAAATTTGCTCATTGACTAAGAAGTCATGTGTTTTATCAGCCATCGTTGAGGTGTAACGCGTTAATGGCATACCATCGTCGTTATAATCGGTTTTATTTTTAAAGGTTTGTTTTACTTGCTCAAAATCTGGACATTTTGCATCAGAAGGCAAACAGGCTGATTTGATATATAAAATTTTATTTTTATATATCACTCTATCGCCCGGTAAACCTATCACACGTTTGATGTAATCAATTTGTGGATCTCGTGGGTATTTAAAGACCACAACATCACCACGATCTGGCAAGCCAACTTGAAAAAATTTATTACGTACTACGGGATCGCGCAAACCATAGTTAAACTTATTCACTAAGATAAAATCGCCATCAAGTAACGTTGGCATCATAGAACCAGAAGGTATTTGAAACGGCTCATAGATAAACGAGCGCAGTATCAAGACAAAAGCAATAACCGGAAAAATTTGTACTGAGGTATCAACTAATGCTGATGGCTCAATTAATTTAGTCACAATATTTTCACTTAAAGGTGATGCACATTGAGCTTGCGCATCGGCTAACTTAAGCTGACGTTGTGGTGCTAAATAAAACTTATCAGCTAACCAAACAATGCCGGTAATTACGGTAACTATGACTAAAAATATTGAAAAGTAAACTGCCATATTATTCCTATCTTTTAATAATTAAACTAATACAAAGTTGACTAATTAAGTGTTCTACTCTTTCATTGAACAGTTCATTAATCAACTTGGTATTCTTATTTATCTAATTTAAGCACAGCTAAAAACGCTTCTTGTGGTACTTCTACATTACCCACTTGCTTCATACGTTTCTTACCATCTTTTTGCTTCTGCAATAATTTTTTCTTACGAGAGATGTCACCACCATAACATTTTGCGGTAACGTTTTTACGCAGCTGTTTGACCGTAGTTCGAGCGATAACATTGTTACCAATGGCCGCTTGAATAGCGATATCAAACATTTGTCGATGAATTAACTCTTTTAATTTTTCAACTAGCATGCGACCACGGGCAACAGAATTGGCGCGATGAGTGATCATAGCTAACGCATCAACTCGGTCACTATTAATCATCACATCAACACGGACCATGTCAGCCGGCTCAAAACGAATGAAATGATAATCTAATGAGGCATAACCGCGACTGGTGGATTTTAACTTATCAAAAAAGTCCATCACCACTTCTGCCATAGGTAATTCATAAGTTACCGCAACTTGATTACCGTGATAAATAATATCTTTTTGCACACCACGTTTGTCAATACATAAAGTAATAACATTACCTAGATGCTCTTGAGGTACCAGAATATTCGCTTGCACTATTGGCTCACGAATTTCTTCAATATTATTTGTTGCCGGTAAATCGCTTGGATTATCAATAGAGATAACGTCACCATTGGTACAAGCTATTTCATAATTTACTGTTGGCGCTGTTGTGATCAGATCAAGATCATATTCGCGAGCAAGACGCTCTTGCACAATTTCCATGTGCAACATGCCCAAGAAACCAATACGGAAACCAAAACCTAGTGCTGATGAGTTTTCAGGTTCAAAAAACAAAGACGCGTCATTCAAGCTGAGTTTATTTAAAGCATCACGGAAGTTTTCATAATCTTCTGAACTGATCGGAAATATACCGGCGTAAACTTGTGGCTGAACTTTCTTAAAGCCCGGTAAGGCCTTTTGCGCTTCTTTTTTAAAGATAGTTATTGTGTCACCTACTGGTGCACCGTGAATTTCTTTAATACCCGCAACGATAAAGCCAACTTCACCCGCTTTTAATATACCGGTCGGTTTTTGTTTTGGTGTAAAAATACCCACCTTGTCGACAATATGGTGTTGTCCTGTCGACATCACCACCATTTTATCGCCTTTTTTGATTTGGCCATTCATAATTCGAACTAAGGATACTACGCCTTGGTAGTTATCAAACCACGAATCAATAATAAGTGCTTGCAGCGGTGCATCAGGATCACCCTCTGGAGGAGGAATATTCTCAACAATAGTTTCTAGTACGTCTTCAATACCTAAACCGGTTTTAGCCGAACAGGTCACAGCACCCGTAGCGTCAATACCAATAATATTTTCAATTTCTTCACTGACACGCTCAGGATCGGCTTGTGGCAAATCAATTTTATTTAGAATAGGGATGACTTCCAGTTCCATTTCAAGCGCGGTGTAGCAGTTAGCTACAGTTTGAGCTTCAACACCTTGACCAGCGTCAACAACCAGTAAAGCACCTTCACATGACGCTAATGAACGGGAAACTTCATAAGAAAAGTCGACGTGACCTGGCGTGTCGATAAAGTTGAGTTGGTACACTTCACCATTTTTTGCTTTGTAGTCTAACGTAACACTTTGCGCTTTTATGGTGATACCACGTTCGCGCTCAATATCCATAGAATCAAGTACTTGGGCTTCCATTTCACGTTCTTGTAGACCACCACAATGTTGAATTAGGCGATCTGAAAGCGTTGATTTACCGTGATCAATATGGGCGATAATAGAAAAATTTCGAATATGTTTCATAAATGGGAAGTCAAATAAGTTTATAGTTAATTCAATAATGGTGAGATTTTAGCGAATTTAGCGCGCTGGGGCTATCTTTTGTTGCGATTCAATCAGTGATTTCTGTAATCATGATGTTTTGATTTTCTCGACGAATAATTTTTGGCGCCAGTTTTGCACAGGTTGCGCTCTTTATTTGTTGCCTTTTAGCTAGCATAAAGCCACAAAAACCACCGCTAATACCCAATAAAATGGCAAAAATCTCATGAGGTAGTATGGTGTTAATTACTAGCCATTGGCCAAACCAAGAAGCCAATAACAAGCCTAATACTGGCCATAAATAAACTTGCCAAGCCGATTGCAAGAGCGCACTTTCATTTAAGCCTAACACAACGTTATCGCCAAGTTCTAAGGCTAGTGAAGATGTTAAGGTCAACGAAAGTTTTTTCTGTGGAAAAGCTTTTGCCACCTGACCGCTGCCACAATTGTCAACTTGCTGACAGCCACCACAAGCCGATTTTATCAAACTGGTAACGGTGACATTGTCATGGTCAATAGCGACGACGGTGGCTTGTTCTTCTATCATGGTGTGGAATTAGTATTTAAAACAACAGAATCAGCAATGGCCTTTGCCGTTTTTGCTGGAATTTTACCCACAACACTGACTTCAAAGCCGTTAACGACTTGATTCAATACCACGGTTGCCCCATCCATAACATAATCAGTCGCACGTTGGTTGTCTTCACTGGGATTTACGTAAACAGAAACATCGACTAAACCATCATTAAAAAGCATAAATTCAACCGGTTTTTTAGTGGTAGAAATTCGATGACGATTGGCATTTAATCGTTTAAAGCCATCAGGTAACCATTTAACTTGCCATTGCAGTACTTGCTCTTGATACCCAGCTGGAATTTCAATAACTTTTGGCAAGCTTGTTTGCTGTAATTGCAATAAACTCTCACCTAAAGCATCAGTGATATCTAAATGGGTAAACTGTATTTGTTCTAATAATTGACCAGTACGATTTGCCAAAGCGAGTTTTAATAGCATACCAGATTCTTGGTCTAACCATAGCCAGTGTCCGTAACGATAGACATCTTTAGAAACAATACGAATTAATTGCGCAGGTCGCCCTAGCACTCGACTTCGCCCAACAGAGATAAAATCATAGGTTTGACCAAGTGCAGTGACACCTTCGCGCAAAACAGCAGGTATAGGACCGGTTATTTGTTGAGATGTTACTGAGTATGGAGGTAATTCTGGCTCGATATAACTAACAATATTGTCCTTTCGTAAAACATCCCTGCGCGGGCCGTTTAACAAAGAGAGAATTTCTAGCTCATTACCACTTTCATCTACACCATGAAACCAGTGATAAGGTTCTGCCTGATTGTTTTTAACCACAACAAAAGAGGTACTAAAGTTAAGCGTTTGTAAAGAGGTTGCTAGGCGCTCAAGCCAAGGTTCGGCTTGTTCGTTTTCATTGGCCGCTATGGGTGTGCTAATGTCTTCATTAGCCTCCACTGGTGTGCTAATGTTTTCATTGGCTGCTACTGATGTGCTAATGGTAATCAATAGCAGCAGACTTGATATTAGTTTCATTTAGCTGATTCTTCAGCCTTATCTTGTGGTGATGTATGATTGACATCAACTGAACTTAATTTAATTTGTTGTTGATGATCTGACAATAGCGCTTGGAAACGTCTTTGTTGTTCAATAAAAGCTTGTTTCTCACTGCTGCGACTAGTTTGTTGAAAATTTAAGCTTACGGGTTCTGCAACACCACCAAATGGCATAGTTTTAACCACTTGACTGGCCGGTAATAAAGCATCGGTATCAGCGCTATTTTGTTGTACGCCCATGACCATAAGACCGGCTGCAGATGCTGCAATGGCCATTTGACCAAAGGGTTTAGCAAACTGCACCACTTTCGCTTTTAATTTTCCAACAAGATTATTGCTAGTATGAGGCGCTAAAATCGTTGGCTCATCAGCAATCGCTGACGCTATTTGTGATGACAGGTCAAAATTAATAACATCAGAAGTTTCACCGCGCATTACATCACCCATTAAATGGTAACGTTGCCAGGTTGCTGACAAGTGTGAGTCATTGAGGATTTCATCAAATAGTTCATCGTTTTGTTGATCATTATCTACAATCGACGATACTGCCTCAAACTTATTTTCACTCATAAAGACACCTTAAAAAAATAACTCTTCATTCATTAGTTAACAAAAGACTACACTTTTATCAGCTAATACTATATTTATTATGCTTGCGTGTACTGCTGTTGAGCTTATTATTTTTGCATTTAATGTTACTGCATTCTCTATTGCTGTAACAATGGTCTGATTTTTTTATCGACTGCATCACGCGCTCTAAATATTCTTGAACGTACTGTGCCAACAGGACAATCCATAACCGTTGCAATTTCTTCGTAACTTAAGCCTTCTAACTCTCTGAGGTTGATCGCAGTGCGCAAATCTTCCGGCAATTGTTCTATGGTCTTAAATATGACACTTTTAATTTCATTGGTCAGTAATAGTTTTTCTGGTGAGGCATTCTCTCGTAACGCTTCACCCGAGTCATACATTTCTGCATCTTCAATTTCAATATCTGAGCCAGGGGGTTTACGTCCTCCGGCAACTAAGTGGTTTTTCGCACAATTAACAGCGATGCGATACAACCAAGTATAAAAAGCACTATCACCTCGAAAATTAGGTAAAGCTCGATAAGCTTTAATAAATGCTTCTTGTACTATATCAGGCACATCACTATGATTTTTAACATAGCGTGAAACCAAGTTTGCTACTTTATGTTGATATTTAATTACTAGCAGGTTAAATGCGTTTTTATCACCACGTTGCACCCGCTCAACCAACTTTTGGTCAACGTTCTGTTCGCTCATTTGAGCTCCATCTCCTACTCGCCATTATTTCACTTATCTACATCTGGTTTACATCTGGCTCATAGCAAACGCAACAACTCATGGCAAACGCAACAAGTAGGACTAGCCTTATGTTAAAAAGTTCGATAAATATTGAAAAAAATTAAATTTTGTTTATAAAAATAGTTTTCTGCTGTTCTGTAACAGCAATAAAAGCTATATTGGGTCATAGATTATTGTACCTTAATTTTAAGAATATATGAATCAACAACACAACTGTGACGTTTTAATTATCGGCAGTGGCGCAGCAGGATTATCGCTTGCTCTGCATCTAGCCAAAAATGCCGACGTGCTTATTTTAAGCAAAGACCAAATTAACGAAGGCTCAACATTTTATGCCCAAGGGGGTATTGCAGCAGTCTTCGATGAAAATGACAGTATTGCCTCACATGTCGCTGATACCTTAATCGCTGGAGCGGGATTATGCGACGAAGCCATAGTGCAACATACCGCTGAAAATGCCAAAAACTGCTTAGAATGGTTGATTGATAAAGGCGTTGATTTTGATCAAGATGTACCGGCTGCTAATGGAGATATTCGCTATCATTTAACGCGAGAAGGCGGACATAGTCACCGAAGAATTCTGCATTCAGCTGATGCCACAGGTCAAGCCATTCAAACAACCTTGGCATCACAGGTAAAAAATCACCCTCGCATTCGTATTTTTGAACGCTATAACGCTATTGATCTGGTTTATCAAAAAAATAAAGTCAATGCGGAACGTGAATGTATTGGTGCCTATGTATGGAATCGAAATGATGAACACGTTGAGCGCATTTTTGCCCATAAAACTATTTTAGCCACGGGTGGCGCGAGTAAAGTTTATCAATATACCTCAAATCCTGATGTTGCCAGTGGCGATGGTATAGCTATGGCATGGCGCGCTGGTTGTCGCGTTGCAAATATGGAGTTTAATCAATTTCATCCTACTTGTTTATTCCATCCTGAGGCAGGTACCTTTTTATTGACTGAAGCACTAAGAGGCGAAGGCGCACTGCTACTTCGCCCTGATGGTAGCCGATTTATGCCTAGCTTTGATGAACGAGCTGAATTAGCGCCACGTGACATTGTGGCCCGCGCGATCGATTTTGAAATGAAACGACTTGGCGCCGATTGCATGTATTTAGATATTAGCCACAAATCTAGTGATTTTATTAAGCAGCATTTCCCAACCATTTACGAACGCACACTGGCCCTTGGCATCGACATAACAAAACAACCTATGCCAGTGGTACCTGCTGCTCATTACACCTGTGGTGGTGTTATGATTAATCAACAGGGCCAAACCGATATTGAAAATCTATATGCGATAGGCGAAGTCGCTTATACCGGACTACATGGCGCTAATCGCATGGCAAGTAACTCGCTACTAGAGTGCCTAGTATTTGCGCGAGCCGCCGCCATTGATATTGAACAAAAAATTGATATATCAAAACCTTGCATAACACTACCTGCCTGGGATGAAAGCCGAGTTACCGACTCAGATGAAGAAGTGGTTATTCAACATAACTGGCACGAACTGCGATTATTTATGTGGGACTATGTCGGTATTGTACGCACAACAAAACGCTTAGAGCGAGCATTGCACCGAGTCGAACTTTTACAAAGTGAAATCGAAGAATACTACCGACATTTCAGAGTCAGTAATAATTTATTGGAGTTACGAAACTTAGTCCAAGTGGCCGAATTAATTATTAGATCAGCATTAGATCGTAAAGAAAGTCGAGGTTTGCATTATACCTTGGACTTCCCTGATTTATTGACAGAAGCAAAAATTACTATACTTAAACCAGTGGAGTAATAAGGTATTTTTACCCGTAACTTTTCAGTCACCGCTTTTCATCCGTAACTTTTTACCCGCAAGATAGTGCGAGCCAAACGCGCCTGATCTTTGCTAGATAAGCTATCTTTGAAAATAAAGTGTTGAGTAGTTACGGCGTCTCTGCTGCTAAAAACCAACCAATAGCCCCACAAATTAATTTGTGAGTTAGCCGATATTTGCAAAGCTTTTTGATGGTTAAATTGGCATTCACCCGTATCTGATAAAACAAAATTCGCTTTAGTTTTATCTTTGCTTGAGGTAAATAACATCAGCCACTGACTTGCTAGCGGCGCAGGGGCTTGGCGATACAGAAAAATTATAAAGCCCAACAAAGCAGCCATAAAAAATCCCAGCCAAAAGCTAATGCCGAAAAGAACGGTTAAGGTAAGATAAGTAAAACCGAAATAAAATAATAAGTTAAATATCGCCCTATGACTAGAAGGCGATACCTTAATATTATAGTTTAACTCGCTGTAATATAATCTGCACCATGGCATTAAGCTCTTTGTCTTCACAAGTTTCGTGCCCCATAAACCATGCGAATAGCTCAGGATCTTGACACTCTAATAGACGCTCAAAAGTAGCTTTATGTTCTGTAGATAATTCATCGTAAGCCTCTTCAACAAATGGCATAAAAAGTATATCTAACTCTAGCATACCGCGTCGACAAGCCCAGCGAAGTCGAGGTTTATTATCTTTTAATGTCATACATCACTCTAATTAGTAAAATCTCGCCACATTCTAACAAATCCAAAGTTAAAATAGCCACGAATTGATCATTAAATTAGTAAACTTTTAATAGTAAAATAGCAGAAAAATCGGCTATATGCTTGTAATCTGAATAAATGTCCTCACCTATGATGTTAATAGCCTTTTTTTAGCAATATCGCCGGATGATGAACATAATGAATAATAACTTACCTAGTTATAACGAATTACCAGAAGTATTTGCAATCAACCTTGATAGTATTGGCGCCATTACCTTAACGGGTCAAGAACAAATCAAATACCTACAAGGGCAAGTTACCTGTGACGTTGACACCTTGGCGCAGGAAAAGCTCCTTATTGGCGCGCACTGTAACGCCAAAGGTAAAGTATTTTCTGCTTTTCGTTTACTGGAGCGTGAAGAAAAATTTTTCCTACTCCAACCAACAAGTTCGATTGAACAATCTTTAGCAGAACTAAAGAAATTTGCCGTCTTTGCTAAAGTTGAGATAAGCCAAGACACTGAACTGGCTTATTTAGCCATTGCAGGCGAGCAAGCATCAGCTAAAATGGCGACATTATTTCAACAAGTGCCTGACACACTTACACCCGTCGTGCACGAAAATAATACCACCTTGGTTTACCTTGCTGGCAACATTAGCCGCTATATCATTATTGATAACGTTGATAAATTAGCTGATATTTCTGCAACCTTTGATTTTCCAGTCTATGACGGTGCGCTTTGGAACTTACTAGAGATTTCAGCTGGGTTTCCCATGCTCTCTCAACAGTATGTCGCAGAATATGTACCGCAAATGCTAAACCTGCAAGCAATCAATGGCATTAGCTTTACTAAAGGTTGTTATTTAGGCCAAGAAACTGTTGCTCGTATGCAATATTTAGGTAAAAACAAACGCGCGCTTTTTGCCCTAACAGGCAAAGATATGGAGGCTAACGTCGGTGATATCATCGAGAAAAAGCTTGGTGAAAATTGGCGTAAAGCCGGTGATGTATTAGCGGTTTATCAAGCCAGTAATATGCAGACCTACATACAAGGCGTTTTAGCTAACGATGTTGATAATAGCACAGCGCTAAGAATTAAAACCCAAGACTCAGCCCTAACAATAATACCCTTACCTTACAAATTAAGCACAACCACTGAATAGGACATAATATGAAAATTACCGACAACAAAGTTGTTGTACTGCATTACGCAGTATCTGATAACGAAGACACCTTAATTGATAGTTCTTATGATCACAGCCCACTAGCGGTAATTCAAGGTTCTAACTATCTGATCCCTGGCTTGGAAGCAGCCTTAGTTGATCACAAAGCCGGTGATAAATTTGAAGTTGAAGTCAGTGCAGACGATGCTTATGGACAACGTGAAGACGGCTTTGTACAAACCGTACCCAAAGAAATGTTTGCTGGCATTGAAGATTTAGACGTAGGTAGTCAGCTGCGCGCCACGACTGATGAAGGCGAACAAACCGTTATCGTCATTGACGCACAAGAAAATGAGATTACCGTTGATGGTAATCACCCGTTGGCCGGCATGGACTTAAAGTTTGATGTTGAAATTATAGAAGTACGTGATGCTACTGAAGAAGAGTTAGCGCATGGTCATGTTCATGTTGAAGGTGAAGAAGGTTGTGGCCACGATCACTAACACTTATGAATCCAAGCCAAGGCTACTTAACCTTGGCTTAGATTAAAAAAAGGCACTGATAAAGTGCCTTTTTTGATCGGCCTGATATCTCGCTACCACAAGTTATACCAATTTCATTAATTAGGTGGTCTACTTTATACGCAGGAAAAATGGCCAAATATAAGGCATTTATTTTAATAACTAGTTGTTCTAATTATTAAATAAATAACGCAGTAGTTGGTTGTTTTAACCAGTAAAAATGATCAGATAATTAGTGATATGGTATTATACCAAAGGTATGACTTGTGCTTTAATTTCGCTGTAGCGCATATACTGACAAACGCCAAAGTAACTTAATTGCCGCACTTTAGCGCGGGTAAATAACGGCACACTCATGCCAGACAAAAATCGACAAATAGTATCAGTAGACAAGATATTCGCTGATTCACCGACAGGAGACTTTAACGTTGAAAAATGCTGTTGCAACTGCTTAATACCTAGAGCAATTGTGTCAACACTCACTGTTTGATGATTGCTTGAATAAGGTAATATTGCCACCTGCCCACGACAAACGGAACAATGCCCACAGTTTTTTGGTGCACGTTGATCATCAAAGTATTGCGAGAGCTGCTGAGTTAAACAATGTTCACTTTGAAAAAACGCGACCAGCTTAGTGATACGCTCGATTTCGGCTTGCTCTTTGTCAGAAAAGTAATCAAAAAGCGTATCAACCAAAGCATTATTTTCTAACGCTGCCATGTTGACACTAAAGACTTCTGTTGCCTTTTTCGTTTCCAACACAATATGCTGCTGCTCTGCTAAATACTCAAGCGCTGCAACAATACGTTTTCTCGGCGCTTGATGACGCGCATACATAAGATCAAAGTCGGGCTCACCCCAAATTTTCTTCATTTTTGCGCAATTAAAAACTTGTGCTAAAAATTCATTACGCTCGGCATTAAATGCGCTGATGATTTGCGCTTTTGGCGTAACAAATTTAAATTTAAAATCAGCAAAATAGCTAAATTTAGCGTCAATAACCCCAAGTAATTCTAACTGAACCAATAAGGTTTTTAATGGCAGCTGTTTAATATTACTGGCATTTGACAAGCTCAGCACTTGCAGTTCCCATTGGCCATTTTGCATTTCGTTACGTATGTTTTGCAACACATAGTCGATGCTTGAGCGCTCAGGCGTGTCAGCATAAACAAAGTTTTCTACGGTATGAATACCATCAAGATTAGCCAGAGTAAAACAGGCAGCATTAGCTTTGTCTCGACCTGCCCGGCCAATTTCTTGACTATAGTTTTCAATAGATTTGGGTAAATCATAATGAATAACAAAACGGATATTGGCTTTATCTATCCCCATACCAAAAGCGATAGTTGCGACGATAATCGGGGTTTTTCCGTGCATAAAGTCTTGCTGAATTTGCTTGCGCACATCATCTTTAAAACCGGCATGGTAAGCCTTTGCGGCTATACCTTGTTGTTGCAAAAAGTTAGCTACTTTTTCAGCACTTTGTTGCAAAGTAACATAAATAATACCGCAGCCTTGGTGCTGGCGAATTAAATCAACCAGTGTTTGGTTTTTCTCTCTTTCTGCGACTGGTAAAACAGATAGATCTAAGTTGCTGCGATAAAAACCTGTTTGCACTATATGCTCATCAGTAATGGCAAATTTATTAGCCATATCCTGCTTAACTTGTTTAGTGGCTGTGGCGGTAAGTAAAAGCACTAGGGGAATATTGAGCTCTTGTCGATAACGTGGCAATTTTAAATAATCAGGTCGAAAATTATGACCCCATTCTGAAATACAATGTGCTTCGTCTACCACCAACATAGAAATAGCAATAGCTTCAATAAACTGACGAAAGCGCTCATTTTTAAACCGCTCAACTGATACCATCAAAATTTTTATTTTACCTGAGCGAACGTCACGGGTAATTTGCTGACTCTCTTCAAATGATAATGTTGAATCGATACTGGCCGCGGCAATGCCTTTTGTATGCAAAAATGCGAGTTGGTCTTTCATTAAGGCCAATAAGGGCGATACCACCAAGGTTAAATGCGGTAAATTTATTGCCGCTAATTGATAGCATAAACTCTTACCGGCACCGGTAGGGAAAATGGCTAAGGAAGAGTCACCATTAAGTAACTGCGTTATCGTTTGCTCTTGCCCGGTTCTAAACTCATCAAATCCAAAGGTAGTTTTTAATGATTGCTCTAACATCAACATAATTGCCCTACTGCTTAAATATATACTGTCTAGTCTATGATATTAAGGCAGCAACAACACTTATTTCGACCAAAAGCACATCTCTTGCCATCGCCGCTTGCACGCAAGCACGAGCGGGTGCAAAACCTACTGGCACCCAAGCATCCCATACTGTGTTCATAGCAGCAAAATCAGTCATCGTTTTTAGGTATATTGTTGCTGATAACATATGCTGCTTTGAACTCCCTGCTTCTACTAATAAAGTCTCAACCTTATCGAGCATAGTTTGTGTTTGCTCGGTAATACTTTGCGTGGCGTCAGCGCAAACCTGACCACATAAATAAACTGTGCCATTGTGTTTTACTATGCGGCTCATGCGCGCTTTAGTCTCTAGTCTTTCAATTGTCATTATTCTCGCCTTGATATAGTTAAAATCGCTGCGCCTTCATATCCATGTAATCGCAGCATACCCTAACATCTGGTACATAAAAAACCCCAAGGTTTACACCTTAGGGTTTTATAATATTAATGAAAAAATAATTGAGGTCATCAACACAGGAAGAAGATTCAAATTCAAGGCGAAGGCACCAAGCCTAGTTTACTCGCTGAGTACTGCTAACGCAGAGTTGAATGTTCTCACCCGCTTAAGGCTCAGTTACTCCCATTCAATAGTCGCGGGTGGTTTACCCGATATATCGTAAACTACGCGAGAAATACCATCTACTTCGTTGATAATACGGTTAGACACTAGGCCTAAGAACTCGTAGGGTAGATGTGACCAACGTGCGGTCATAAAATCGATAGTTTCTACACAACGTAGGCTAACTACCCAATCATATTTACGTGCATCGCCCATCACGCCAACTGAACGTACCGGTAAAAATACCGTGAAAGCTTGGCTGACTTTTTTATACAAGTCATGTTTGTGTAATTCTTCAATGAAAATGTGATCAGCACGACGTAATAAGTCAGCATATTCTTTTTTCACTTCACCTAAAATTCGCACACCTAAACCAGGTCCAGGAAATGGATGACGATAAAGCATGTCGTAAGGTAGTCCTAGCTCAAGGCCTATTTTACGCACTTCATCTTTGAATAACTCACGTAATGGCTCAACTAAGCCAAGTTTCATATGTTCAGGTAAGCCACCCACATTATGGTGCGACTTAATCACATGTGCTTTACCGGTTGCTGACGCGGCTGACTCAATAACATCAGGGTAGATAGTACCTTGAGCTAACCATTTAGCATTACTGAGTTTATTGGCTTCTTCATCAAAAATTTCAACAAAAACATTACCAATAATTTTACGTTTTTTCTCAGGATCACTCTCGTCAGCCAAACGGTCTAAGAAGCGGTTTTCGGCATTAACATGAATGATATTCAAACCAAAATGGTCGCCGAACATATCCATGACTTGTTGGCCTTCGTTTAAACGCAGTAAACCGTTATCAACAAAAACACAAGTTAATTTATCGCCAATTGCCTGATGTAACAGCATGGCAACAACTGATGAGTCAACACCACCCGATAAGCCAAGTACGACTTCATCATCACCGACTTGCGCTTTCATTTTGGCAATCGCGTCTTCAATAATTGACGCTGATGTCCAAAGCTTTTCACATTGACAAATATCAACAACGAAATGCTCAAGAATACGTAAACCTTGCTTGGTATGAGTCACTTCAGGGTGAAATTGCACCCCGTAAAATTGCTTCTCTTCATTGACCATAGCGGCATATTTACAGCTAGGGGTTTGTGCAACCGTAACGAAGCCGGCAGGAATAGCTGATACTTTATCACCATGGCTCATCCAGACATCTAACAAGGCATTACCGTTTTCACTGACATGGTCTTCAATGGCATTAAAGAGTGCAGATTTAGTAATAACTTCAACCGCAGCATAACCGAATTCTTTCTGCTCAGAGCTTTCAACGCTGCCGCCTAATTGCTCAGCCATGGTTTGCATACCATAGCAAATACCTAAAACAGGTACACCGGCATTAAACACATACTCTGGCGCACGTGGTGAATTATGCTCAGTAACCGACTCAGGTCCACCAGCTAAAATAATACCGGTTGGATTAAAAGCTTTAAGTTGTTCTTCTGTAACATCCCAAGCCCATAATTCACAATAAACCCCAATTTCACGCACACGACGAGCGATGAGTTGGGTGTACTGTGAACCGAAGTCTAATATGAGTATGCGGTGATCATGAATGTCTTTACTCATGTTGTTTTCCTACTTTTATTTTTAAATGTATAAAATGAACAGGCTGAGCGTTCGCTCTATTTGAGTTACTGCTCAGCCTATTTGAATTGTTGTCGATGAGGTATTCGCCTGCATCAGTTTTTCTACTTTCTATCGCTATTCAATTGATAAAATTGCCGTCCAGTTCAAGGTGCTAGCGCGGAGCCTAGTTTCCTAAGTGAGCACTTACAACGCCAAGATTGGCCGACAATAATTCAATAACGCTAACCCATACGGTAGTTGGGTGCTTCTTTAGTGATAGCTACATCATGCACATGCGACTCGCCCATACCAGCAGAAGTAATCTTCATAAATTCAGGCTTAGTGCGCATTATTTCAATTGTCGCTGAGCCAGTTAAGCCCATTGATGAACGTAAACCGCCCATTTGTTGGTGAATAATAGCGGCAACAGGACCTTTATAAGCAACACGGCCTTCAATTCCTTCTGGTACGAGTTTGTCGGCTTCACCGTCAGATTTTTGGAAATAACGGTCACTTGAGCCTTCTTTTTGGCTCATGGCGCCTAAAGAGCCCATGCCGCGATATGACTTGTAGTAACGTCCTTGATAAAGCTCTACTTCACCTGGCGCCTCTTCAGTGCCTGCCAACATGCTGCCGACCATCACACAATGCGCGCCGGCCACTAGTGCCTTAGCAATATCACCAGAAAAACGAATTCCCCCATCGGCGATAACGGGAATACCCGTACCTTTTAAGGCTTCAACCGCATTAGAAATAGCGGTCAATTGTGGTACACCAACACCGGTAACGATACGGGTAGTACAAATAGAACCTGGGCCTATGCCAACTTTTACCGCATCCACTCCAACATCAGCTAATGCTCTAGCGCCAGCGCCAGTAGCAACATTTCCGGCAATAATTTGTAAGTCAGGATATCTGCCACGTGTTTCAGCAACACGGTCAAGCACACCTTGTGAGTGACCGTGAGAGGTATCAATCAATAATACATCGACTCCAGCAGCAACAAGCGCATCTATACGCTCATCGGTACCCGCACCAACACCAACAGCAGCACCAACGCGTAAGCGGCCTAATTCATCTTTACAAGCGTTAGGTTTATTTTCAGCTTTTTGGTAATCTTTAACTGTGATCAACCCTTTTAGTGTGAAGGCGTCATCAACCATAAGGATTTTTTCGATGCGATGTTCGTGCATTAAACTTAAAATGACTTCACGTGACGCACCTTCTTTGACGGTCACTAATTTGTCTTTTTTAGTCATCAATGCTGAAACCGGTTTTGTTAAGTCTGTTTCAAAACGTAAGTCGCGACCGGTAATAATACCAATCAACTTATTTTTTTCATCAACAACAGGAAAACCAGAAAAACCAAGTTCATCAGCTAGGCGCATAGTGTCTTCGATACTTGCACTTGGGTTGACTGTGACGGGATCTGAAACAATACCACTTTCATATTTCTTAACTTGAGAAACATTTTTGGCCTGTTCAGCTATGGTCATATTTTTATGGATAAACCCGATGCCACCTTCTTGTGCTAAGGTAATGGCTAAACGCGCTTCGGTCACTGTGTCCATCGACGCAGAGATCATAGGTACATTTAAATTTATCTTTCGAGTTAATTTAGTTTTTAAATCGGCAGTATGGGGCAGTACCGTAGAATGGGCAGGTACCAGTAAAACATCGTCAAAGGTTAACGCTTCTTGAGCAATTCTTAGCATCGCAACATCTCTCTAAAGTGAGTGGTTAGGGAGGAAATATTGCGGCAGAATTTTAACCGCTTTCCCTACTAAGGTAAACTTAAAATTGCAATTAATCGAAAATAAACTGCCGATGCTGGTCTAAACAAATATATAATACTGGGCAATTACCCAATTATTACCTCTTAACAACAGAAAAAGTAAAGTATTTATGGCTCAACAGCACATTCTACAAGTAAGTGAACTCACCAAAAAAGTACGTTTTATCTTAGAAAGTGAGTTAAATACCGTCTGGTTATGTGGCGAAATATCTAATTTTATTGCCGCAAGCTCTGGCCATTGGTATTTATCCTTAAAAGATCAAAAATCGCAAGTTCGCTGTGCCATGTTCAAAGGCAATAATCGTCGGGTGAGAATACAGCCACAAAATGGTCAACAAGTATTAGTACGCGCTAAAGTTTCCTTGTACGAACCACGAGGCGATTTCCAGTTGATTATTGAACAAATGGAGTCAGCGGGTGATGGACTGTTAAGACAGCAATATCAATTATTAAAAGACAAACTACACGGTGAAGGTTTATTCGAACTGCACCACAAACAAGCCATTCCTAAGTTAATTCAAACGGTTGGCATTGTCACCTCTCCTACAGGTGCTGCGGTCAAAGATATCATCACAGTATTAAAGCGCAGAAATCCATTAATAAAGGTCATTATTTACCCAGTGTTAGTACAAGGTGAACAGGCTAAATATGAGATTGCCCAAGCGATTAACTTGGCTAACGAGCGTAATGAAGTTGACGTTTTATTAATTGGTCGTGGCGGTGGTTCGCTGGAAGATTTATGGGCCTTTAATGAAGAAATAGTCGCTCGCGCCATTTTCCAGTCAAGCTTGCCAACCATCAGTGCTGTTGGACATGAAATTGATACAAGCTTAGCTGACTATGTTGCCGACCTAAGAGCCCCAACACCGTCTGCAGCAGCGGAAATAGTGTCTGCTGATGTTGACGAGCGTATTAATAAAGTGGCTGAATTACTCAGTCGTGCACAGCTAGCGCTTAAGCAACAACTCAAACGCTCAAGTCATTCGCTAACCAATTTAAATCATAGGTTAGCCCAAGTGCATCCCGAGCAACAACTACAAAATAAACAGCAAAAGTCAGATGAACTGAGTATGCGTTTGCAAGGGCTAATTACCCGAGCAATAAACCAACTTAAGCATAAGCCTCAATACCTTGAACAACGACTACTCAATGCCTCACCATTAACCCACATAAAACAAAATCGGCAACAGGCGGCTCAACTCAACACAAAACTTATTGGCGCACAGCAGCGCTTATTAATAGCCAAGCGAGCAAGTTTTGCCCATCAATGCGAACAACTTCATATGGTAAGTCCATTAGCAACAATTGCTCGTGGTTACAGTATAACTCGTGATGAACAGGGACAAATGATTAAGAGTACCAAAGATATAAATATCGCTGATACCATTAAAGTAGAAATTTCAGATGGTGTAATAGACGCTAAGGTGATAGCGGTGCAAGTCAATTAATACAGTAAATTAATGCGGTAAAATAACTGCCTGTTGTAGCAGTTTGTTCACTTCAACTTTACTTGAATCATCAAATTTAACCCCAAGCATGACACCATCAACTTGGGTTTTGGTGTTACAAATCTCAGCATTTAGTTTCAAGTTTTTTAAGTCTTGGAAAGCTTCAATAATGATTTCCACGGGTTTATCTTCAGTTAAGATAAGTTTCTCGCCATTAGTAATCATAATCTGACAGCCAGACACTGAAATATCAGATATTACTGAGGCCCAATAGTCACCTTTCACCTTAACTTTCGCTTTGATATAAGTCTCAATACGCATTGATGAGCGTAGGTTTTGTAAGAGGACTTCACGTGGAAAATCAAGCACAATAATACGTGATGGAATTTGAATCGTTTGCCTAATATTAGAAATAAAGGCAACTACAGCACCTTCATGACCTTCAATTAACCCGCGCACGGTTACGCCTATACCTTGGGTTACGTATTGTGCAAAACTGCCCAACTTTGAACTGTCAGGGTATTGTACTAAAACGTATTTTTTTGGCATGTAGCCAATAAAAACTGAACGAAACTTACCACGTTGACCGGATGGAGTTGTCATATCTAATGTGACAATCGCGCCTGGATTTAACAAGGCTAAATTGCGACTTAATCGCCCAATCACTGGTACTTTTATAGGATTATCAGGCATAAATTTCCAACAACATTTAATTTAAATGAGACAAAAAAAATAATAAAACAAGTTAGTCGACAATTTCACAGTAGCGGAATATCATCATGAAATCAATATGGTTTTTAGCTATTTTAACTATATTTTGTCATAAAAAAGCTGATGTTATCATCAGCTTTTTTATCAAAATAGCCACTTAGTCTTTCTTATAACCTTGAGTTAGACGTGCCATTTTCTTTTGCTCGGTGTAGTTGAGCTTTTTCTTACCAGCAAACGGGTTAGAGGTTTCTCTAAACTCAATTCTTATTGGCGTACCCATAATTTTTAATGATTTACGGTAATAATTCATTAAATAACGCTTGTAAGAAAGTGGTAGATTTTTCGCTAGATTGCCATGAATAACGATAATAGGTGGATTGTAACCACCGGCATGAGCATATTTTAGTTTTATACGACGACCTTGATGCATAGGTGGCTGATGATCAAACACCGCCATGTCTAAAATTTTGGTGACCATAGAAGTAGAAATACGCTTAGTCGCTGAAACAAAAGCTTCTTCTACCGACTCGTATAAATGACCCACACCTGTGCCGTGCAAGGCTGATATAAAATGAATACGAGCGAAATCGATAAAACCTAAACGACGATCTAATTCAGATTTAATACGATCTTTAACATGATCATCTAAACCATCCCATTTATTTACCGCTAAGACTAAAGAGCGACCCGCTTCTAAAATAAAGCCCAGTAAGCTTAAATCTTGATCGCTGATGCCTTCTTGAGCATCAATGATTAATAAACATACGTTAGCATCTTCTATTGCACGCAGAGTTTTAATCACAGAAAACTTCTCTACGATATCAGTAACATTTTTACGGCGACGAATACCTGCCGTATCGATTAAGGTGTAAGGGCGACCATTATGTTCCATTGGAATATAAACGCTATCACGTGTGGTACCTGGCATATCAAATACCACCACCCTGTCTTCACCTAAAATGCGGTTCGTTAACGTCGATTTACCGACGTTAGGCTTACCAATAATCGCTAACTTGATGGTGTCAGTTTCTTCTGGTGCTTCGTCAATATTTTTTTTATCTAGCGCTTCATGATCTATGTTTTCATCAAAGTCACCGTCAAATTCATCATTTTCTAGTACTTTGGGTTTACCAAGTTCGGCAATATGAGGCGTTAGCGCTAAGGTTAATAGTTGCGTCACACCACGACCATGTGCGGCGGCAATTTGATGTACTACACCACCCAAGCCAAGAGAATAAAAGTCGGCCACAGCAGAGTCGGCATCTATACCATCAACTTTGTTGGCAACTAAAAATACTTTTTTATCTTGCTTACGTAAATGGCTAGCAATGCCTTGATCAGCAGACGTTAAACCTACTCTTGCATCAACCATAAATAGCACGGCATCTGCTTCGTCAATGGCAATCAGCGACTGCTCGGCCATTAAGGCATCAATACCTTTTTCGTTACCTTCAATACCACCGGTATCAATAACAATAAAAGGGTGCTCTTCAACTTCCGCTTTTCCGTATTGACGATCACGGGTTAACCCTGGATAGTCGGCAACTAAAGCGTCTCGACTGCGCGTTAATCTATTAAATAATGTTGATTTACCGACATTAGGTCGGCCAACAAGTGCTACTACAGGAAGCATGTTCACCTCAAATCTCTCTTTAAACTCAATATAACTCAATCATTATATCAGTATTATTAATAAACAACGGCTCCAGTGCTGTTTGCATTGGAGCCGTTTATAATTTTAGTTTTTTATTCAACTAGTTAATAACTATTAATTAGTTGAATAACTTATTTAGCAATGGTGATCGCTTCTAAGTCGCCGTTGCGGGCTTGACTATACAAAACGCCATTTTCAACCGTTGGTGTAGCATGAATACCACTGCTATCAAGGTGATGACGAGCTACAATTTCACCTGTTGCCTGATCTAACCAATGCAGATAGCCTTCAAAATCGCCAACCACAACATAGCTACCGATAGGAGCTGGTCCGGTTAAGCCACGGTTAGTCAGTGATAATTGGCTCCAAAGCTCTAAGCCATTATTACGATCAATGGCATATACGTGGCCTTTAACATCAGTTAAAAACAAGCTATTACCACTAATGGTTAATTCACGGTAAGACGAGTATTGGCGCTGCCACAAGACACGGCCCGAACGTAGTTCAACCGCACTTAAATTACCACGCGAAGATACAGTATAAATATTGTCGCCGAAGATCAATGGCGTTGAGTCAACATCAATCACGCGTTCTAGTTCTGTTGAACCTGCCGCTTCACCAATATCTACAGTCCAGCCTTGACGACCTTGTTCTAGTAAATAAACTGATAAAGAACCGTCAGCTGAGCCAACAATAACACCACCACCGGCAATGACAGGCGCACTAATACCACGCAAAGTAAGCGGCGGAACGTCTTGTTCGATTTGCCAGTCGTCTTGGCCATTTGAAGCATTAAACGCTTTCATAACGCCAGATGCAGTATTGACCACAAGTTTTCCGGAATCGAATGCCGGTGCAGCAATAACTTCACCTTTAACTTTTCCTTGCCATGATAACGCGCCACTTTCTGCATCAAGGGCAATAACATCGCCATTCTCGCTACCGAAAAATACTTTATTGATGCCAACGACAGCGCCACCACTAATTAAGGCGGGTTCTTTCTTATCAAAAAAACCGCGCTTATTATCGATGTCACTTAAATTAGCATGCCAAACTTGTTCACCGCTATTCTCATCAAATGCGTAGGCATCTCCGTCTCGACTAGCACTAAATACTTTGCCGTAGGCAACCACTGGCTGAATGCGGGAAAAGTAATCTCCAACGCCGTCACCAACAGTGGCATCCCATTTTACAACAGGTTCAAATAATGCTTTTATTTCGCTTAATGGCGCGACTTTTAGTTCATCATCTTCATCATCGGTTGATGAACATGCAGAAATCCCTACCGCTAGCAAACAGATAGCAAGGAGGCTTTTGTTAAAGCGTTTACTGATAAACATGCTTATATCACTCTCTATTTGCTTAAGTTAATGACTTGCGCTAAATCATCTAATTTCATTTGCAATGCTGGGTTAGTGCCTTCAGTTGCAAAATCAATTGCGGCTTGATAAGCATTACGAGCTAGTGATTTTTTACCTTGTTTAAAGTAAATATCACCTTTAATTTCTTCAACGCTAGCGTCAAATGAAGCGGGTAATTTTGCTGTTAATGTCACTAGAGCTTGTTCATATTTCTCTAATTGTAATTGCACTCGCGCTAAGCGCTCAGTAGCAATCGCTTTAATACCATCATCCACTGACTTTTCAATTGCCGTGTTTAAATATGTTTCAGCTTTTACCCAGTCTTGCTTTTCAGCCGCTTCTTTAGCTAAAGCAATAGCGGTTAACATGGTATAACTAGAGGCACTATTTTCAGCAATAAAGGCGTTGCCCGCAGCTTCAAAAGTAGTGCTATCTTCAGCCGCCTCCTCGATCATCGTTTGATAAGCTTCTGAGGTATTTAGCTCTTGTTGCAATTTATGATCATTATAATAGTTAAGACCAATAAACCCTGCAAAACCAATAGCTAAACCAGCAATAATCGCATTACCATTATCACTCCAAAACTTTTTGATTGATTCGACTTGTTGTTCTTCTGTTTGATTTATATCCAAAACTGACCCTTAAAGTAAATTTGTTAAAAGACTTGGCACTTGCTCAAGTGGCAAACTTTGTTGTTCTTGTTGTCCGCGCAAATATTTTACGGTTACCGTCTGTTGAGCTATTTCATCTTCACCAAGAATCAATGCTATTTGGGCACCTGATTTATCTGCACGCTTCATTTGTTTTTTCATATTGCCACCACCACAGTGACATTGTAAGCGAATATCTGGCACTTGATCACGCCATTGCTCCGCTAAGCCGTTAGCGGTTATTTCAACGTCATCGCCTAACATAATAACGTAAGCATCGACTTGCGCTCTAATGTTATTGGCTTTTTCTAAGCTGGTCATCATCAACACTAAACGTTCAATGCCTAAGGCAAAACCAAACCCTGGTGTTGATTTACCACCCAGTTGCTCTACTAAACCATCATAGCGCCCGCCAGCACAAATAGTGCCTTGAGCACCTAAGCTCGAGGTAACCCATTCAAAAACGGTACGGTTATAATAATCTAAACCACGTACTAAACGCTCATTAATCACATACTTGATACCCGCAGCGTCTAAGCGCTGACAAACCGATGCAAAGTGTGCGCTTGACTCTTCAGCAAAATAATCAGCTAGTTTAGGTGCGCCAACCAATGCAGCTTGTACCTCTGGATTTTTACTGTCCAGTACGCGCAATGGATTAGTGTGCATGCGGCGCTTGCTATCTTCATCTAAAAGATGTTCTTTTTCAGTTAAAAACACCACTAACGCGTCACGATAATTGCCGCGCTCTTCGTTCGAACCCAATGAGTTTAGCTCTAGTGTGACAAATTCGTTGATGCCAAGTTCCCGCCAAAGTCGAGCCGTTAACATAATAATTTCAGCGTCAATATCAGGTGTTGCTATACCAAAGGCTTCTAAGCCGAATTGGTGAAATTGACGATAACGACCCTTTTGTGGACGTTCATGACGAAACATGGGGCCCATATACCACAAGCGCTGCTCTTGGTTATACAGTAATCCGTGTTGATTACCAGCACGAACACAACTTGCTGTGCCTTCTGGGCGTAATGTTAAGCTGTCGCCATTACGATCCTCAAAGGTATACATTTCCTTTTCAACAATATCGGTTACTTCACCAATAGAGCGTTTAAATAGCGCCGTTGATTCGACAATCGGCATACGTATTTCAGCAAAACCATAATTACTGGCAACGCGGCGCAGTACTGTTTCTACCATTTGCCAAATGCCGGTTTGTGCAGGCAAACAGTCGTTCATACCTCTAATTGCTTGAAGTGCTTTACTCACGTATTATTTTCTCGCTAGTGTTTGTCTGTTTAATTATTAGTTTGCTTATACAAAGAATATTTTTTATCGCGGGCATTATAGGCAGTTTACTATCAAACGTAAATAACAGCGCAATTGTGGCAATAATTAGCCATTATTAATCGATTTCTTGTATGGCTATTTTATAACTCGCATCAAGCATTTTAGCCTTCGCGCGGATTCGTTGTTCTAGTTGGTCAACAAGATTGTTGTTATCAAAGCGCTCTTTTTGACGAACACCATCAAGATAGTAACCACTTTTTTTACTGCTGCCTGTTAAGCCTAAGTCAGAAATTAAGGCTTCACCGGGTCCGTTAACGATACAGCCAATAATTGACACATCCATTGGCGTGGTTATATCTTCAACACGTTGCTCTAAAGCATTGACCGTTGAAATAACATCGAACTCTTGGCGCGAACAACTTGGGCAAGCAATGAAGTTGATGCCGCGGCTACGAAGCTTCAGTGATTTTAAAATATCAAAGCCAACTTTAATTTCTTCGATAGGATCAGCTGCTAATGAAACTCTTAACGTATCGCCAATACCTTCAGCAAGCAATAGCCCTAATCCTACTGATGATTTAACAGAGCCTGAGCGTAAACCGCCAGCTTCGGTGATGCCTAAATGCAAAGGGTTATCAATTTGTTTCGCTAACAAGCGATAAGCCCCCACGGCAAGAAAAACATCAGAGGCTTTGACGCTGACTTTAAATTGATTGAAATTCAAGCGATCAAGAATATCAACGTGACGCATGGCTGATTCTAACAAAGCTTCAGCCGTTGGTTCTCTATACTTTTCTTGAATATCTTTCTCTAACGAACCACCGTTGACGCCAATTCTAATGGGAATGTTATTATCCCGAGCACACTCAACGACAGAGCGCACCCGGTCTTCTCGACCGATATTACCTGGGTTAATGCGCAGGCAATCAACGCCGTATTCCGCTACTTTTAACGCAATACGATAATCAAAATGAATATCAGCCACTAATGGAATATTAGTTTGCCGCTTTATTTCACGAAATGCTTCCGCCGCGTCCATCGTTGGCACACTCACGCGAACAATGTCGGCTCCAACGGCCTCAAGTGCATTAATTTGTGCCACCGTTGCCACGACATCAGTGGTCAGAGTATTGGTCATTGACTGCACTGTAATCGGGGCATCACCGCCAACAGGAACATTGCCAACCATTATCTGGCGGGACTTTCGACGAATAATAGGAGATTCTTTAAACATAATAAAACTTCAATAGTGTTGCGTTAAGTAAAAAAAATTACCGTATTAAGGCGCTAGCGGTAATGAAAATTTGGCAATATTACCGGCATTAAATACAGCCATATCAACCGGAACGTCATTGTAATCT
The DNA here is from genome assembly GCF_014077065.1 of Colwellia sp. MB3u-4. Lineage (NCBI taxonomy): Bacteria > Pseudomonadati > Pseudomonadota > Gammaproteobacteria > Alteromonadales > Colwelliaceae > Colwellia > Colwellia sp. MB3u-4. The sequence continues at coordinate 60,798 of NZ_JACGVE010000083.1, forward strand.
ATTTGTACCAATTCAGGTTTACCTAAGGTGATAGAAAAAGGTGCTTGACCAGAAATTTGCATGATATAACCTGATTTTTTCACACCCCAAGCAATTCGCTCGCCAGTAGCATCAAATATATTAACCCAACAGTCACCCGCGAAAGTGAAAACAACATTGTCGATTGTGGCAGATAATGCATTTTCACCAACCACTTTGTTATTATTTAAATCGACTTGAGCCTCGGTTAAATCTGGCGTTGATAACACTGGTTCAACAGCAAGCGGCGCGGCTGTATCAAGGTTTTCTGCAGCGCTATTAACATTCGACTCAGTTTTAACCACGTTAGTTACACTAACGACTGACTCGTCATTTAGCATACGGCTTGAGTTTTTTTCGTTCGATAGACTGGCTTGCTTAGTCGCTGTATTGTCTCCAACTAAGGTTTCAACCGCACTTACCGCTATCGGCGCAGGTTGTTCAGAAGGCGTTTGAAACCACCAAACTACAGTTGCTGTCACTAATATGGCTAAAATGAGATAAGTGATCCACATCAACATATTGTGTTCTGCTTGCTTCTCTGTGCCTTTAGAAAAGCTTTGCATGCCTGTGCAATGGTTTTGTGTTATCGCTAATTTTTCATAGCTTTTTAACACGTCTTCCTGAGCAATATTAACCAACTGAGCATAATTTTTAAGATAACCACGATTAAAAGCCTCAGGTAAGCTACAGTCAAATTTATCTACTTCGATATTTTCTACTAAGTGAATTCTAAAGTTGAGTTTATTAGCCACTTGCTGCTGGCTTAATCCTCGCATTTCTCGTGCTGCTTTGAGCATAGAACCAGGACCCACTACCTCGATATCGTCAGTGGTTTCTGCCAGATCATCATTTTCATTCTTCAATACTTCAAGCTCTTGATTCATCAAGTATTTCTCTTAGCGTTTAATCGCTGATTTTGGATCCGAGAGATAGAGAACATCACCAATTTTTAAAAGATAGGGGCGGCGTAACTTATTCCAACGCGCTAAACTTTCAATCACAATATTGTAATGTTTAGAAATTGCAAACAAACTATCACTTTGTATAACAACATGAATCGGTAAAGACACCATAAGTGTACTGTTTTTTTCTTGTTTAATTTGTGCTTCGCCAGCCATTATTTCAAGTGGTCTTTTTTCATTACTTTGTTTTTGACTCGTCTGTTTTTTTGACGGCGCTTCTTTCATCTTAACTGGCTGAATATTTTGTAAACGCGTATTACTTTCAAGATTTTTGTCCGCTGACTTTGCTTTTAACTCAGTTGCTTGCTCTATCGTTGGCATAACTGAATTGGCCATAATAGGCTTTAAACCATCACGACTTAAGCTAGAGTTTGTAACACTTGCTGTCGTTTGTGGCGACAATATCACCACACGCTTTTTAGTTTTTTTACTGTTACCTCCCGACAAAAAAAATCGGTAGTCTTCAGCTAGTTGGTCTGCATCAATCTGATAAAGTTCATTTAAAATATATTGTTTAGCTTCAAAAGAACGGGGAAACATTTTAACCAGCATATTGCCATAATTTTTAGCAATAGCTTTATTGCCTTGCTTGGCAAATATTTTAAAGGCTAAAGCTAATGCCTCAGCATTAAAACGACGCGTTGATTTTTCATAGCGGTAAAGGTAAGTTTGCGCTGACTTATAATCACTTTTTGCATATTGTAAGCGCATCATTTGCAGCAGAGAACTCGCTCTATTGGGGCTGTGGGCAATCGCTTTTTCAAGGTATGTTTGGGCTTTATCGAACTGCTTTGCTTTGAGTTGGCATAAGGCTAAGTTTTCGTAGCTTTGCGCCACTAAAATATAGCTAGGAATAGCTATCGCTTGTAGCATCATTTTTTCAGCGGCGGCGTACTTTTCGTGTCGACACAAAAAAACGCCATAATTATTAAGCGTATCAGCATCTTGATTATCAATGCTTAGCGCATGTTCATAAGCTTGGGTCGCTAACTTAGCCTCATCTACCGTGTCATAATAATGGGCAAAAGCTGTGTATACTTGCACTAAATTAGGTGAAAAACGTTTGGCTTTTTCTAGATTAAGCTTAGCTTGTTGGGTATTGCCCATTTTTAAATAACCTAACCCGAGTGATATACGGGTCATGGCTATTTCATTATTACTGGCTTCATTTTCAATTATCGGCGTATTTTTATCATTGCCATAATTTTTCGTCACACAAGCCGTTAATGTACTTGTCATTAGTAACGCAATAAACAATGGTAATAATTTTTTCATCATAAAGGCACAGTCACTTAGTAAATATCAGTTTAAGAACAATTAGACCATCTTTACTGAAATTGAATCAGCTTTCACCTCATTTTTTCCTGTCCGCTTAGTTCTATCTAATACTTCACCCGCTAATTGACCACATGCTGCGTCAATATCGTCTCCACGAGTTCGACGCGTGATCACGGTTAAGCCATAGCTTTGTAGTACTTTATCGAAGCGATCAATACGAGAATTACTCGAGCGTTTATAAGGTGAACCTGGGTAAGGATTAAATGGAATAAGATTGATTTTACTGGGTAAATCTTTCAAAGCAAGCGCTAATTCATGTGCTTGTTCCGTGCTGTCGTTAACATGATCAAGCATCACGTATTCTATGGTCGCCTGCTTATTGGCTTTTGAGCCATCGATATAACGACCCGCTGCCGCTAAAAACTCTTCTAGTGGATACTTTTTGTTAATCGGTACTAGTACGTCACGTAAGGCATTGTTACCCGCATGAATAGATATCGCCAATGCGCAATCTATTTTCTCTTTTAACATATCTAAGGCAGGTACCACGCCTGAGGTACTGACAGTGACACGACGTTTCGATAAGCCATAGCCTAAATCATTTAACATGGTGTCTAATGCCGGGATCAAGTTTTTCATGTTAAGCAATGGCTCACCCATGCCCATCATAACAATGTTGGTAATCGGGCGTGTGCCAGCAATGCGCGTTGCGCCAATATCATTTGCTACTCGCCAAACTTGACCGATAATTTCAGCCATAGTGAGATTACGGTTGAAACCTTGCTGCGCGGTCGCGCAAAAGGTACATTCCAAAGCACAACCCACTTGTGATGAAACACAAAGTGTTGCTCGGCCATTTTCAGGGATCCAAACTGTTTCAATTTCTTGGCCGCCTTCAAGGCTTAACGCGTACTTAATTGTGCCGTCGTTTGATACCAATTTTTCAGATATCTCGGGCGCTTTAATTTCAGTATCACGTTGTAATTTTTCACGTAATTTTTTATTTATATTGGTCATCAACTCAAAATCATCATAACCAAAATGGTAGATCCATTTCATAATTTGGTCAGCACGAAATGGCTTCTCGCCGATTGAAGAAAAATATTCTCGCATCCCTTGATGGTCAAGGTTTAGTAAGTTAATTTTTTTCTTCACTGGGGTTACTACTTCGGTTACATCACTCATAATAAAAACTTCTCAATACTACAAAAATTACAGAATAAATTGTACGCTTTCTAGACAAAACAAACAATTTAGTGGATCGATATTAGATATTTATTCGCACTATATCAATAAAAGTCAATGTTCTCAGTAGCATGCTTACTGGCAAAAACACTCAATTTTATACGGTCTTAAAATAGACAAAAGGATTTTACCGATTAATCAGTAAAATCCTTCAAATTAATTTTTAAACTACATTAAGCTAACGACTAAAGCGCTAGCTTATTATGTAATATTTTAAATTAACGCGTACGTGGGCAAATTTCTTCATCAGCGAAGAAGTAAGCAATTTCACGAGCAGCAGATTCTAATGCATCGCTACCGTGAGCTGCATTTTCATCGATTGAATCAGCAAGATCAGCACGAATAGTACCAGCAAGCGCTTCAGCTGGGTTAGTAGCACCCATGATTTCACGGTTTTTAAGAACAGCGTTTTCGCCTTCTAAAACTTGTACCATTACTGGGCCAGAAGTCATGAATTCAACTAAAGCACCAAAGAAAGGACGTTCGCTGTGCTCAGCGTAAAAGCCTTCTGCTTTTTCTTTTGATAAATGAATCATTTTAGCCGCAACGATTTTTAAACCAGCAGTTTCAAAACGGTTGTAGATTTGACCAATAAAGTTTTTAGCAACTGCATCAGGTTTTACGATAGAAAAAGTACGTTCGATAGCCATGATAGCCCTCTCAATAAATTAGAATTAAAATACGGTATAAATTTTGGCGCGATTATAGACGAATTAAAAGCAAATGCCTAGGGTTATCACTTTTAGCTGACGTAAACTACACTAATTTTTTTTACTATAAGCAGGTATAAATCAGTGAAATGACATACACCTGCACGCCTAACCTGCAAGGTAGCGCTTTTGCAGAGAAGTTAAACCACTGCAAGCCGGCTTGTTCGCCTTAAGGTATATTTTTATCGGTAGGCGACTACTTGGCTTAGAGCTAAAATTAATAACTTGTGCCTAGGTGAAGCTAAGTAGTTATTTTTATTTATACTAAAAAAATTACCACTGGAATTAAACAGAAAAACGCTCATCCATGTGAGCGTTTTTTATTCATTATTTTTTTATTCATTGTAATGCGGTTTAAATACTGACTCGACGATATTGACGATATTGAGGTGTCCAAAAATTACGCTCAATATTTTCCATCAGTTGTTCATCCGATAGTGGCAAGGCTAGATTTTGCTCAAAAGCGACTATACCAACAGCAAAGGCTATTTTTTTACTTAACGCCGCAATTTCTACTAAAGGGGGTAACAACTCACCCGTACCAGTATTAGCTAACGGCGAGGCTTGCGCTAACATGGCGCTTGCTGCCATTAACATTTCATCGCTAATGCGATTGATCTTTGCTGACACCACACCTAAACCTATACCTGGAAAGACGTAACTGTTGTTACATTGCGCGATAGGAAACATCTGACCTTTATATTCAACGGGCTCAAACGGGCTACCTGTGGCAATAATCACTTCACCTTCGGTCCAGTTGATCACTTGTTCAGGTGTAGCTTCTACCTGACGACTTGGGTTACTCAGTGGGAAGATGATTGGCATATTACAATGTGCTTTCATGGCTTTAATCACGGCTTCAGTGAACAAACCCGGCACACCAGAAACGCCAATTAAAATCGTTGGTTCAGCGCCATGCATAACGTCCAGTAAAGAAGCGTAGTCACCTTGGACATTCCATGGTGCTATTGCTGATTTTTGCTGGACCAGTTTTTCTTGAAAGTCACGTAAACCCAGCATACCTTCAGTTAATAAACCAAAACGGTCGACCATAAATATTTGGCTACGCGCTTGTTGCTCACCAATCCCTTCACTGACCATTTGTGAGATAATTTGCTCCGCAATACCACAACCCGCAGAGCCGGCACCAACAAAAACGACACGTTGCTCTGATAAGGCTGATTTTTTGGTACGACAAGCCGCTAATAAGGTACCGACAGTAACCGACGCTGTACCTTGAATATCATCGTTAAAACAACAAAGTTCATCGCGATAACGGTTTAACAAGGGAGTGGCATTAGGTTGAGCAAAATCTTCAAACTGTAATAAAACATCCGGCCAACGACGTTTAACCGCATTAATGAACATAGCTAAAAATTCGTCGTATTTATCTTGTTCAATACGACGATGACGCCAGCCCATATACATAGGATCAGTTAATAACTTTTCATTATTGGTACCAACATCAAGCATCACAGGCAAGGTATAAGCTGGGCTAATACCACCACAAGCCGTGTAAAGCGACAGTTTACCTATGGGTATACCCATGCCACCAATACCTTGGTCACCTAAACCCAAAATACGTTCGCCGTCAGTTACCACAATAACTTTAACTTTGTTTTTTGTCGCATTACGCAAGATATCGTCAAGCTGATGACGTTGGTCATATGAAACAAACAAGCCCCGAGAACTGCGATAAATATCTGAAAACTGCTCACAAGCATCACCCACAGTTGGGGTATAAATAATTGGCATCATCTCAGCCAAGTTCGCTTGCACTAACTTAAAAAACAGGGTTTCATTGTTGTCATGAATGGCGCGTAAGTAAATATGTTTATTTAAGTTAGTTTCAAAACTACGATATTGCATGTAGGCACGTTCAACTTGCTCATCGATAGTTTCAAAACGTGGGGGTAATAACCCAGTTAAATTAAAGTGTGAACGCTCTTCTTCGCTAAATGCGCTACCTTTATTCAGTAAAGGTGTTTCTAGTAAACTAGAACCTGCGTAGGGGATATATAATGGCCGTTTATTTTTTTCAGATGTCTTTTCAGATGTCATAGTTGCATGCTTTCTTTATATACTGAGTGAATGACGAAGATTCATCATAAGAATAATGATGGGCACATTATAGCCAAATATCACCTCTTGAATAGTGATAAAGCTTAATCATTCAGTTTTAATTACCTATTATGGCTGCTAAATAGTTAAGCCTATATTTAAACCTGTAGTTAAACCTGTAGTTAATCAGCTTCTGAAATCCAGGCTAACTGAATAGCTTCAAGTATGCGTTCGCCGCAATGTTTAGGGTCATCCTCAAAATTTTCTAACGCTAACACCCATTGCATTAATTCGGGGAAATGTAATTTCATCGGGTCTACATCAGGATGTGCTTCGATCAAATCAAGTGCTATCTCAAGTGAGTCGGTCCAACGATAAGTCATAGCATTACCTCTTTATTTTGTTAGTGAATAATTAAACCAAGTTGATTGATTAACTGCTCATTTTACATGGTTAAAATGAGCAGATCACTTGATGAGTCAAATGGGTATTAAACCAAACCACAAACTATCAGCAATTAACATCAACGCCAACCATAAAATAATCATTCTTGATTTACGGCAAAACTGACAGTCTGTTTGCCACCATTGCTTAAACGACGATTTATTCACCATGTCATACTTAAATTAGTTTTCATCTGGTGAGTATATACCCAAATCACGGTAATATATTCACTTCAGTGGTAGTTAAACACGATTTAAACCAGGCAGTATTTTTGAGTTCTTGTCATTCTCTAACCAAAAAATCAACATCGACGTAGTGAAGTGGAGTAACGCAAGAGCAGTTAGCGAGAATAAACATTTCTACAACGCTAGCTCTTAAAGTTATTAAAGTTAGGTCCTTATGAAGCCATAAACATGCATCTTGAAGTGACTTGAGTATAATGCCAATTCATTAGGTTATTTGTCATGCAGGAAAACGTATTTATGTCGCCAATAAAATTTACTCGCACCGAAAAGTCGCTATTAATCGACAAGCTACAAGGCTACTTTACTAAGGAATTAGAGCAAGATTTAGAGCAATTTGATGCTGATTTTTTACTCGACTTTTTTACTGAAGAATTAGGTGCGGTATATTACAATCGCGGTTTGTATGATGCCCAAGCATTGATGGCAGAAAAACTGGAATTAATTGCCGAGCAAATTGTTGAATTAGAATTACCCGTATCCAAATAACCGTTAAAAATTTTAAATAACCACCCATTACTTGATTTGCCCCAAAGTAATGCTGATTAATTGCTTTATGATAATCACAAAGTAAAAATTTAGGATTGCACCTGTAATGCAACGTTCTGATTTAGAAAAAGCTGATTTAGACAAAGAAACTGATTTAGCAAAAGAACAGAAAATAATCCCTTTATTTAGGCTCGGCTTTCGTCCTTTCTTTTTCGCTGGCACAATATTTAGTATTATCGCTATGCTCTTGTGGCTAATGCTCTACCGAGCTGAGCTAAATTTTCAGCCTTTCGGTGGTGGTTACTGGTGGCATATTCACGAAATGATTTTTGGTTTTGGCTGTGCCATCATTGCCGGTTTTCTATTAACCGCAGTACAAAATTGGACTGGGTTGCCCGGTGTGCAAGGCAAAATGCTCGCCGCTTTATTTTCTTTGTGGTTACTTGGCCGAGTTTGCTTAATTTTTCCTGATTTACTGGGTGCAAGATTAACCACAATAATAGATTTGGCCTTTTTACCTTGTATCGCTTTTGTTTTAGCCAAGCCGATATTGGCGGTTAAACAGTATCGCAACTTATTCTTTGTGCCTTTATTAAGCATTTTCACCATCGCTAATGTCCAAATGCACGTCAGCCTATATTACCCAAAATTGGTCTCTATTCAATACGCAGGTTATGCCGGTGTAATGTTAATGACTTTACTTATTTCAGTGATGGCCGGTCGCGTAGTGCCCATGTTTACCGCAAATGGTACTCAAACACCCAAAGCAACCACGCTACCTTGGCTTGATAAACTCACTAATGGCTCACTCGCCCTGATCACTATACTGCTGCTACTGCAGCCAGCTATTGGCTTAAACCATTTTTATCTCGGTGGCCTATTAATTTTTGCTGGCATTTTTCAAGCCATCCGATGGTATAGGTGGCGACCTTGGATCACCTTAGGCGTGCCATTACTTTGGTCATTACACTTGGCAATCAAAGCCTTGGCCTTTGGTTTGATATTGCTTGGCCTGAGTTATTTAATCCCTGAAATTCCCAGTAGTCATATTTGGCATTTAATCACCGTAGGCGGGCTCGGTGGTGTTATTCTTGCTATGATTTCACGAGTATCTTTAGGCCATACCGGCAGAACATTACAAGCGCCTAAGCTGATGTCATTGGCTTTTGCAGCGCTAATATTAGCAAGCTTAGTACGAAGTTTTGGCCCTTGGGTATTGCCAGACAAAACCATGATGTTGATTGATATCAGTGGCTTACTTTGGATGTTCAGTTTTATGCTGTTTGTCATATGTTATGGACCTATGTTACTAAAAGCACGCGCTGATGGCCGCTCTGGTTAGCGCTTGTAAGCGGTTGTTCGATGGGATTAAACGCCTTAACTTGCTGTTTTCATAACTTTCTATTTTATTAACTTTCTATTGATAGTCAGGCGTTAAGCTTTAATGCAATAAAATAAGCATTGGTTGAGTCGCTCATTAGAAGTGATATAAACTGAGCAAAATTTTCATCTTGAGTAAATAACATGCGCGCGGTATTTTTAGACTATCAAACCTTTAGCCCTTCACTTGACTTATCTGTGCTTCGCCAGACGGTGAGTAAGTTAGATTTATACCCGGTCACAACACCAGCACAGGTATTGCTACGTAGCATCGACGCTGAAATTATTTTAAGTAATAAAGTGATACTTAACCAGGCAATATTAAGCCAGTTACCCCGTTTAAAACTCATTTGTATCACAGCCACAGGCATTAATAATGTTGATATTGATGCCGCGCGCGAGCTTGGCATTGCGGTAACTAATGTCAGTGGTTATGCAAAAAACTCAGTCGCTCAATATGTATTTGCTCAACTACTGGCCTATTACAGCCAAATAGAAGATCACAATAACAATACCCGTGCTGGCCAATGGCAAGCTAGTGATACATTTTGCATGCACGGTAAAGGCAGTGATGAATTAGCGGGTAAAACCATGGGAATTATTGGCTACGGCGCATTAGGTAGCAAAGTAGCGACAATCGCTCGCGCCTTTGATATGCGTGTACTCATTGCTGAAAGACCTAAGGCAGTAGTAATACGTATCGACCGAGTGGCCTTTGAACAGGTAATTTCTCAGGCTGACATCATTAGTTTACATTGTCCACAAACTGCTGAAACTGAAGGTTTGTTTGATAAAAAAATATTCAACGGCATGAAAGATAGCGCCGTACTTATTAACACCGCCAGAGGCGCTTTAGTTAATAATCATGACTTATTAGCGGCATTAAATAATAACCAATTGGCTTGTGCAATTTTGGATGTATTAGAGCAAGAGCCGCCACCAAAAGATCATATCCTGTTAGCGGCACAGTCAACCAAATTGAAAATAACCGCGCACATCGCTTGGGCAAGCCAACAAGCACAACAAGCCTTACTTAATTTAGTCGCCAAGAATATAACGGCATTTAAACAAGACGAGCGCACTAACCGCATCGATTAAACCTGAGCTAAAAATTTACTTTACAGTCACCACGCTAAAACCAAAGGTCTTTGATTTACGCTCAATGGGCACTTAAAACCACTGATCTTTTATTTTACCGTAATGAAAATAACCCCATTGCCCTGCTCGTCGTAATGGAGCAAATGGAAATTTAGGGAGTGCATTATTATACAAAGGTAAATTAGGCACTGGCTTTTCAGCCACTTTTTCAGCTAAACGTTTGCCTGCTTGTACCGAGAACGACACACCACTGCCACAATAACCCATGCTGTAAAATACCGATTGTTGATCATTTTGATGAATGTGTGGCAAATCGTCCAACGCCATACAAATCCAGCCTGACCAAGCGTAGCTATAAGTGATATTAGCTAACGCTGGAAAACTGGTTTTTAATACCGTCAGTAAACGTTGTGCATAATAAGGGTCGTCAGCACCTTTACCTGTTATAGCGCCGCGGCCACCAAATAATATTCTATTGTCAGGTAACTTACGGTAATAATATTTTAATGCTCGCGTGTCCATCACAACATTCGAGGTTAAGAAATTACACGCGGCTATTTGCGCTGCACTCAACGGCTCGGTAACGATAATTTGTGAAAGTACCGGCAATGTTCTATCGGTCGTTAAGGGATGAAAGTTTTTTGGAGTGTAACCGTTGGTGGCTATCACCACTTTTTGCGCACTAACAATACCATTAGGGGTATAAAGTTGTTGTTTATTGCCTTGTGATTGCCAGTGATTAACCGGTGTCGCACAATGTACTTTAGCGCCTGCTTGTCGCGCCAACTTTTGGTAGCCCCAAGCAAGTTTTAACGGATTTAAACCAAAACCGTCTTGATAACGAATAGCCCCGTAAGCATTACGATCGTCCATGTATTGCTGACGTACTTCATTTTGTGAAAGAATTTCAACATCATACCCAAACATTTTCTGCTGAAGTTTTGCTAGCTCAACTAATTCTTTGAGTTTATTAGGCTTATGGGCCACTTTAATATAACCCGCGCTTTGTTTATCGCAGTCAATGCCTTCATTAATCAGTGAATTGACTGTTTCAACACCCGCGGCCATTTCTTGATAAATGCCGCGCATAACCTCTTCGCCCCATTGCTTAGCCATTTGGCCATAAGACTTGCGACCTGAAGATTTCAAAATAAAACCGGCATTACGACCGCTGCAACCCCAAGCGGTTTGGTTAGCTTCTAACACATGGGCTTTAATACCATGCTCACGAGCCAAATGTAGCGCGCAAGATAAACCGGTATATCCTGCCCCAATAATAGCCACGTCAACATCAAGATCAGCGATAACAGCGCCATCGTGTTCCGGTGCTATGCCTGAGACATTAGCCCAATAACTTTCGGGGTAGGCCTGATTACAGCCGGGTGATAAATCATGTAAAGGATCGTACATTTTCACTTCCAAAACCTAATAGGTTTTTATATTAATTTTTTATAGTGTTTTAAACACTAACGCGCTTAAAGTATCTCAAAAAAAACAGTACAATGCTGTAATAACTCACTCAATAAAAATAATTTTATGACCATCACCCTCAACTATCAAGCATTAACCCCTGCTGACTTTGATAAAGTTATTCAATTAGCTACCGAGGTTCACGGCGCCGGTTATCTTGATCAAACCAGCATGCAAGTTTGGTACGATAAAGGACTTAAAAATGGTATTAACGCGGGTTTTGTGGTTTATCATGATAAAAAATTGGTTGGTTTTAGAATTACTTATGCCTCGCAGCAATGGCAGATAGACAAATGGTGTTCTACTGAACTATGGCCAGTGCCTGCCGCACAAGTTTGCTATTTTAAGTGCAATACGGTTGATGAGCATTACCGTGGCCATGGTATTGGCGGTGAACTATTAAAGCGCTCAATTACAGCCGCTATGCAACAAGGTGCCATTGCCGGCGTTAGCCACTTATGGAAACAAAGCCCAGGCAATAGTGCGGTAAAATATTTTACTAAATCGGGTGGTGTATTAATTAAAGACCACCCAGACCGTTGGCATGAATTAAGCTTAGCCGGTTATGAATGCACGATATGCCATCATGACTGTCATTGCGAAGCCGCTGAAATGATGGTTGTTTTTGAGCCATAATACCATGTCTGAAAAACTTTCTGCTGGGTGATTATTTTTATTAATCGCCCAGCACTCTTTCATCCTCTAGCCAAATATTTTCCGTAATATTGATGGCGTTTCTAGCACTTTATTGCTAACGGCTGAGCCATTTTCTGGTAAAGCATTAAAGTCAGATAAACTCGGAAAATCAACCTCGGGTTTACCATGTTCGTAGTCACCCGACGCTGGATTAAAACGGTATTCTTTGCTCCATAGCGCTATATTTTCAGTCACTTGATTGATGGCTTCAACCACAAAGGCAACTTCTTTATCTGAGGTAGTAGGATGAAATGAAGCTCGGATCCAACCGGGCTTTTCGGCAAAGTCACCTGAGTCTATTTGCTGGGTTATTTTTGAGGAGGTATCTTGGTCCACCTTTAATAAAATATGACCATAAGTACCAGCGCATGAACAGCCGCCACGGGTTTGTACACCGAATTTATCATTGAGTAACCGCACGACTAAATTATAATGAGCACCCGGCACATAAAACGAAACAATTGCTAAACGCTGACGTATATTAGGCTCAAGCATCACCACATGTTCATTCTTAGCTAAGTTATCCATAACATATTGGCTGATTTGAGCTTCACGTTGCTGAATTTTTTCAACGCCCATGGCATCTTTTAATTTGATCGCTAGCGCGGTTTTAATACATTGTAAAAAGCCGGGGGTGCCACCATCTTCCCGCAGCTCTATATTATTAAAAAAACTGTGTTTGCCCCAAGGATTTGTCCAGGTTACTGTGCCGCCACCTGGGTGATCTGGCACTTTGTTTTTATAAAGTGCTTTGTTAAAAACCAACACCCCTGAGCTGCCAGGGCCACCTAAAAATTTATGTGGCGAAAAGTAAATCGCATCTAACGCTTGCTTAGGATTACTCGGGTGCATATCAATATCAACATAGGGTGCAGAAGCGGCAAAATCAACAAAACACAAACCGCCATGTTGATGCATAATTTCTGCCAGCTGATAATACGGGGTTTTAATACCGGTAACATTTGAACAAGCAGAAAAAGAGCCTATTTTCACCTTACGGTTTTGGTATTTTTCTAACAATAATTCTAGGTGCGTTAAAGAAGGTAGACCCTGACTATCAGGCTCAACAATTTCCAAGGTGACATCGCATTCATACCAAGAGGTTTGATTAGAATGATGCTCCATATGGGTAATAAACACCACAGGTCTGTCATTTTCTGCAAACGCCACTTGCGCTTGCATACGCTCAGGAATTCGCAAACCTAAAATCCGTTGAAATTTATTAACAACAGCCGTCATACCCGCGCCAGCTGTGATCAACACATCATTGTCGCAAGCATTTACATGGCGTTTAATAATATGTTGGGCGTCATGATAAGCATGGGTCATGGCACTACCAGTTAGATTAGTCTCAGTATGGGTATTAGCGACATAAGGGCCTAACTCTTGGGTCAAATAGTCTTCAATAGGTTGGTATAACCGGCCACTTGCTGTCCAATCGGCATAAATAATATCAAGCTGTTGACCATTAATTTGATGTTGTAAATTTTTACCAATGACATGTTGGCGAAAGGGTAAAAAATAATTTTCTAATGACATGCTCTATGCTCTTCACTTTCTATAATGAAAACATACTAGCACTATTGCTGCTTTGTGAAACAAAAAACCAATAAAACAAGATTAATAGCAAATTAAATTTACTAAGGAACATATTAATGAAAAAATTCACTTAAAATGATTGATTTTAAGCCTTAGCTGAAAATAAATGTTAGTAATCGCTATAAAGTGAAATTATTTTCTTAAAAGCGAGCAATAATAACGACTTTTTAATCGCTAATTTGCCAATTGATGGCGGTTTTATTGTGTGCTTTTAACCATAAGTTAGCTTTAGAAAAATGTTGGCAACCGAAGAAACCTCGATAAGCCGAAAGTGGCGATGGGTGCGGCCCATTTAATACTAAATGTTTTTGCTGATCAATATTTTTACCTTTTTTCTGCGCATGACTGCCCCAGAGTAAAAATACACAGCCGGCATTATGCTGATTAATTTCAGCAATAATTTTATTGGTAAACTCTTCCCAACCCAATTTAGCGTGAGAGTGTGCTTGTCCCTGCTTAACGGTCAGCACAGTGTTGAGCAGTAAAACACCTTGTTGTGCCCACTCATTCAAATAACCATGATGAGGTGTGCTAAAGTCAGTAATATCTTGCTTAAGCTCCTTGTAGATATTAACTAAAGAAGGTGGCACTTTAATGCCTTTGCGCACCGAAAAAGCTAAACCATGTGCTTGTGATTCACCACTTTTACCTATGCCATGATAAGGGTCTTGGCCTAGAATAACCACTTTCACATTGGCTAAATCAAGGGTAGAAAAAGCATTAAAAACATCCTCTTCAGCTGGCAGTACTACCTCACCGTTCGCTCTTTGCTGAGCAATTTCTTTCGATAATTGTTGAAAATAAGCTTGTTGTTGCTCATGAGCTATTATTTTTTGCCATTGCGGTTTTAACTGAGTCATATTATTACTCTTTAAGTAGCGAATCTTTTAAATGACGTGCGAACAAGCACTCATATCGTAACGCCACGTATGGCAGTGAATAATGCAATCATTGTTTTATAGCCTATTGAGCGGTATGACTAGCTGCATACTAACGGCATCACTACCGGCATGGTTACCTGCATAACTACTGGCATAGATAGCGAGCTACAATAAGCTGCCTTAAACATCAATTGGCCTTATTTTGCTTAGCTGCCTTTGGGCACTAAAGCCTATTTGTCTGCAAAATGAAAAAGCCAAAGAATACATTCTTTGGCTTTTCTAGTGATAGGTTATTGACTGGTTATTAGCTTAGTAAAAAATTAGCATCATACAAGCCCAAGCCGCAATACCCGCGACTATATCGTCAAGCATAATACCTAATCCACCATGGCAATTTTTGTCAATATAGGAAATCGGCCAAGGCTTGAGAATATCAAAAAAGCGAAATAAGATAAAACCCACCAGTATTGTCTGCCAGGTTAATGGCATCAAGAACATGGTGATCAAAAAGCCAACAAATTCATCCCACACTATCGCGCCATGATCAGGAACTCCTGCATCAGTTGCCGCTTTGCCACAAATATAAATACCTGCAACACTCATCACTACTAACAAGGTTAAATAAAGCGTATTGTTAAGCGGTGCAAACAGCAAAAATAGTGGAATTGCGGCTAAGGTACCAAAAGTACCCGGTGCTTTAGGTGCTAAACCACTACCAAAACCTAGCGCCAAAAAATGGATTGGATTTGATAGTTTAAAGTTTGCCGTAGAATTTTTCATCATCACTCTTTACTGCTAGAAAAGTGCTCGAAGCTTTTAGTCTTAATAGCGACAGCTTTACGGTTTAAAGTTGTGGTTATTTTTTCACTGCGATTAATCTGACCAATGCAGGTTATCGTGTTACTGGTATTTGCTAAAGCAGTTTCAATACCCACTTTGTTGTCTTCAGATACCGTAAATAACAATTCATAATCATCACCACCCGTCAGTGCCATTTCAAAGGCTTTTTCCATACCAACCGTAGCTTGTAATGCCTGAGAAATTGGCAAGTGATCTAATACAATATTAGCACCTACCTTAGAAGCGGTACAAAGATGGCCTAAGTCTGAAATAATACCATCAGATAAATCTATCGCCGCACTGGCATAGCCACGAAGTGCCTGTCCAGCCAAGATCCTCGGTGTTGGAAAATCTAAACTGTGCTGCACACTTTCTCGATATTCAGGTGCAACATTTACCTCATGTAAAATATGCTTTAGGGCTAATGCCGCATCACCAACTTCACCAGTAACATAAATCCAATCACCGGCTTTGGCGCCTGAACGGGTCAGATGCTTATTTATCGGTACTAAACCTTGGGCGGTAACAGTAATACTCAAAGGCCCTTGCGTAGTATCGCCACCAATGAGTTGCACATTATAATATTCGCACAGTTCAAAGACACCAAGACAGAACTCTTCAATCCATTTTAGATCGACTTCTGGCATGGTGATCGCCAAAGAAATCCAACTAGGTTCAGCGCCCATTGCCGCTAGGTCTGATAGATTCACGGCTATTGATTTATGACCAATAGCGCGAGCGCTGGTTTCATGAGGAAAATGAACACCAGCGACTAAGGTATCTGTGGTTATTGCAATATTTTGACGCTCAGCAGGGCTGACTATAGCGCAGTCATCACCGATACCGAGTACCACATCCTTGCGTTTGATCACTTGCTCACTAAAGAAGTGCTTGATCAATTCAAACTCTTTCATATTACAACCAAATTATGACTATTCGTTCGGACGAACAAGCTTAACAACTTTGTCTAAAACACCGTTGACAAACTTATGACTATCATCTGCACCAAATGATTTTGCTAACTCAATGGCTTCATTGATGATGACACGATAAGGCACATCTAGACATTCAGATAATTCAAACACCGCGACGCGTAAGATCGCTTTTTCAACCGGGTCAACATCCTTTAGTGGACGGTCAACATGAGGAGATATTTTTTCATCAATGCTGCTAATTTGTGCTGAAATTCCACGGAACAATTGTTGAAAATAAGGAATGTCAAAACGACGAGCACTATTTTCAGTCAAAAAATTCAATTCAATTTCAGCAACGTTGTTGTTACTTAGTTGCCAAGAATACACGGCTTGTACTGCCAATTCTCTGGCTTTTCTTCTAGGTGATGGTTTCACAAAAATATCCTGTTATAACTTATCGAGCACGTTAACCATTTCTAAAGCACTTAATGCTGCTTCAGCGCCTTTATTGCCTACTTTAAGGCCGGCACGGTCAATAGCTTGTTCAATAGAATCGGTGGTAATAACACCAAATGCCACTGGCAGAGTATATTCCATAGCCACTTGTGCTAGGCCTTTATTACATTCGCCAGCAACAAAATCAAAATGCGGCGTACCGCCACGAATAACGGCACCAATAGCAATAATGCCATCGTATCCACCTTTCGCAGCAACTTTTTTAGCCGCTACTGGCAACTCATAGGCACCAGGAACACGGATGATGGTAATGTCGCTATCAGCAACATTACCATGGCGTTTAAGTGTATCTACGGCGCCTTCAAGTAAGTTTTCAACAACAAAACTATTAAAACGAGAGACGACAATCGCGAATTTCTTACCGGTTGCATCAAAGTTAGCTTCTATGATATTCATTTAAAAATCACCTACTGATAAAAATTGTCGCAATTCTAGCAAATTGCACGCGACTGAGGAACTCGTTTTGACAAATTTATCAGAAACTTTGCATCTAAAGTCGATATTTTACCTTTCTTAACCACGGATGTAGCTTAGGCTCAAGACCATCATTTTTATTTAGTATTTCTAAAGGCACTTGTCGGCTAATTTATCCGCTCACTTAATGACATAAATCTTGGTTTACAAATAGTGTCGAGGGAAGTTTTAAGGGATTAGCGCTCAGGTTTTAGTCAAATTTTAGTGCTCATAATGACGGGTTCTGTTGTAACCATGTTTAGTGTTCTTTACTGATAGCTCAGCGCTATTTTGTACTGCTCGCGTCTAAATTAAAACTTATCGCTATCTTTGTACCGTTAGCTTTGTACTGTTAACTTTGTATCGTTAGCTTTGAGTTAAAATAAACAGCAACCATGTTAATAAATCACTCACTATCGTATTTGCCCATGGCACATTTAGTGTCATTTTTGTATGATAGCGCTACCTATAGTTTGAGCACATATTTACTTGAAATTTTATGACTATTTATTTTTCTTCCAATAAAATACCAGCCTTGCAGGCATTTAGCTTACATCAACGACAAGCTATTCTAGCCTTAGCGCAAGCAAAACTGTCTCCGCCTGAAAAGTTTATTTTGAATATGATTAAGTTATCATTGCTGATACCACCATTTTTCTTTATCGCAAATCTGCAAGGGTTTGCCTTGGCAGCATCCGTAGTGATGGTGCTGATTGCCTATTTTTTGCTGTTAAGACCTATTATGTTATTTTTTACACAAAAGCACCTAGATAACGCCGTTGCTCAATACCAAAAAAGCGAACTTTAGTTCGCTTTTTATTATTTTTCAGTTGATTCCTAGCATCAGTCTTGATTAAAAATATTAAGGCTGCATATTTTCAAGCTCTTCTAGATAAGCGTCAATATTGGCCTCTTCTGCTTGGTTAACTTCAATGGGTGGGTTGCCATCATAAACTCTAAACTGCATATTTTGAAAGTAGGCATTTTTAACAAACTCATAAGGGTCGATGGCATCATTTAAAATAGCTTCTTGATCAGCAAATGACGCTCGAGCTTCCAAGCCTAAAATGCCAGCTCGTAATATATTAGGCCAAAAATCGATAACGGCAAGTGGCCAGTAATAGCGGTCAACAAAATCACCTACCTCTTCACGTACCGATGAAGGGCCAAGCGCGGGAACAACCAAGTAAGGGCCGTCACCCACACCATAACTGCCAAGTACCTCGCCAAATTCTTCTTGTTTTCGGTTCCAACCAAAATCACTGGCTGGGTCAAAAAAGCCTAATAAGCCGATGGTAGAGTTCAAAACAAAGCGTCCGGTGGACTTTGCTGCATCAGTAAACTTTGCTTGTAATAAATCATTAATGATTGTTGAAGGTTCATTAAGATTCAGTGCCATATTATGAACACCTTTGCGCAAGTCTGTCGGCATATATTCAACATAGCCTTGCGATGCCGGTTTAAAGACGTATTTGTCTGCATAATCCCAGGTAAAAGTCCAAAAAGGTCGGTTAATCACTTCTAGCGGATCTTTTGGATCAGATAGCGTTTGCTCTGACGAAGGCGTTGTCGAACAAGCCGTTAAAAAAAACGAAAACATTAGGGTTAGCAAGAGTTTTAAGCTAAGTATTGACCGGGTTTTCAAGGCAACTTTTTTTATTCTATTCACTACAGGATCCTTGTCTTATAACCATTAAGTAATATATAGGTTATAAAGCTAAAAATAAAATTTCTCTACTGTGCAGTTTATCACGAGAGCGTTTAAGATTTTACGTAAAAATGTAACGTTTAAATACGGTATTTTATAGCAATGGTACTACTTTACAGCTTTTCTTTGATGAATAGAAAGCAACATTTCAGCCTCAGCTCTAGGAATATCACACTCTCGCATTATTTCAGCTAGGCCTGCACCTAGCTCAACCAATTTTTGGGCTCGAGTGTATAACTTATCTTCAGGTGGCTGATGTAACAGTTGTTCGATACTTTGAAATTGGTTATTGAACTGTTCCTGAGTCACTTTAATGCGGTGTTCTAATTGCTTGCTAACTTGTTCGTTTTCTATTTGCGACTCAGTGCAGTGTTGTTGATTGATTTCTAACTGCGATTGCTGTCTGGCAAGTAAATCTTGTAATTCTAACAGTTGTATTTCTTGGCTATTTACTTGTTGTTGTAATTCATCTATTTGTTGGGCAAAACGATTTTTTCGCGCCACTAATAACAGCACAACGAGTATCACAATGACGAAGCCAATTAAGCTGATCAGGTTAGCAGATATATTTTCCATAAGTATAATTGGCTTCGCTGGCAATAAAAGTCTACTTAAGCAGGCTTATTAGCTAAAATTAGAATTCCTTTAGTTCATCCCACTCTTCGTCAGAGAGTAATTGATTGAGATCAACCAAAATCAGTAATTCACCATCTCGGTTAGACACGCCTTGAATAAACTTGGCGCTTTCGTCATTGCCTACATTGGGTGCTACATCAATCTCTGATGAATTTAAATAAACAACTTCCGCAACGCTATCAACTAAAATGCCAATAACTTGTGTTTCAGCTTCAATGATCACAATGCGAGCATTGTCGTTTATTTCAGCAGACTCAAGCCCAAACCTTATACGAGTATCAATAACGGTAACAACATTACCACGCAGATTAATGATACCCATAACATACATTGGCGAACCCGGTACAGGTGCTACTTCAGTGTAACGTAACACTTCTTGCACTTGCATAACGTTGACACCGTAGGTTTCTCGATCTAGCTTAAACGTTACCCATTGTAGTATTTCATCATTGATGTTTACACGTTCACTTGCATTGCGTCTTTCATCAGACATACTGCTGACCTCTTTAAATTTTAGTTGTTATTCTAATGACCAGAACACTTAGGCTCTCAGTATACTGGCAAGTTTACATTCATCAATTATTCTTGGCTTATATTTACACCTTTTTCCAATAACTTAATTAAAGATTCAACGTCTAACAGTACGCACATCCGGTTTTTTACTAACCCTGCTAGCCAAGGACGCTTGTTTTGGGTATCTAACCATTTAACATCTTCTTGTTTGAGCGTTACCGTATCAACCAATTTCTCAGCCGACAAGCCCCAAGATGAATCATTTAACATGATAATATATTGGTAATTAAGTGCTGAAATTAATGCTTCATCACACTTTTCAGGCATAACCCATAAAGCGGTATCAACCACGTTAACTTTTGCTGCTCGGTGAAGCATAACACCTTTAAACCAATCCGGCTTACCCATCAGCGGCGTGATTTTATCTGTGTTATGAATACCACCTAACTCGATTAGTGGTACGGCAATCATTAAGCCCGCAACCTCGAAAAACATCACCTGAAAGTCGCCTTGGCGATAACTGTGTTGTTGAGTATCTACAACTCCATCTGTACTTTTACCGGTGGTAATTAGCTTTTCATTAAGGTCAGCCGGGTTTATTACTGCCTGTCTCAGTGCAATTTTAGCTGCTACTTTTTCCGATATTGTTTGCTCTCCTGCATTACTTATATCACTTTGGCTAATCGTAGCGTCTTGAACTGAACTTTGACTGTCAGCTTTAGTTGAACTTAATTTCTCGATATCGTTTGATGCAAAAACCTTTGGAAAAGTAGCACTACTCAGTAACTTTTCTAATGGCTGATGTTGTCTTTCTTTAACCGGCAGTGCTGGTTTTTGCTCTACTTCTTCTTCAGTAAGCAACTCTGACAAATAAGTCTGCATAAGTTTTTTACTTGCAGCTAAAGACTTTGGCATCGGCTTACTTACTCTGTGTGTTTAAGTTAATGAGATATTTTAATAAATTTTTATAAGCAATGATACCACGAGATTTTGCGGCATAATCTGAAGGTACCTTCTGGGCAACACTGGCATTTCGAAAATTAGTATCAATTGGCACAACTGAGGGCCAAAGAAACTCACCGTAAAGGTTTTGCAATTTTTGGTAAGTCGTTTTTGATGCTTTAGTGCGTTTATCAAACATGGTAGGGACAATGGTATATTTAAACGGCAAAGGATGTTGAGCCTGCATAATTTCTAAGGTTTTCATCATCCGGTCTAAACCTTTTAGTGCCAAAAATTCAGTTTGAACCGGTACTATAATTCTATCACTAGCCGCTAATGCATTTACCATCAAGACCCCTAAAATCGGCGGGCAATCAATCAATACATAATCATATTCACCTTCGATTGCAGACATCACTTTTTTTAACACTAAGCCCATGCCGCCTTTATTGCCAAGTGCGCGGTCAAGTGTTGCTAAGCCCATTGTGCCAGGGAGTATGTCGATATTACTATAATGCGTAGGACATAAACTTTGCATGATCTGTTCTTTGGTAGACACCTGTAAAAACAAATCATAAACACTGAGTTCTAGGTCTTCAGACTCGATACCAAAATAATAACTTAATGACGCATGAGGATCGGTATCAACTAAAAGCACGCGCTTTCCTTGCTCAGCTAATAAACCGGCTAAGGCAATAACTGTGGTCGTTTTACCGACACCACCTTTTTGATTTGCAACTGTCCAAACTACCAAGTGGAATTCCTATTATTCATTAGTTTTTGCTTGTGATGGCTTAGTGGCTTCATTGTTAGCGTTAGTTTCAGCTCGGGTGGTAATGCGAATACCACCATTATCAAGTTCGATAACACGGATCTCATCATCGGCTATTGAAGTGCTATTACGGTTAATTACGGCTACATTTTCTTCTGAGATAGTGGGGGGGGCCACTACCTTGGCTTTTTCTAAACCGTATTTAGAAAGCGCAATAACGACACGACGATTTTTGGCCCGCCCTGCACTTGTACTATTGTCAGCACTTGGATAATACTGACCGTAACCTTCAATAGCCATTCGAGCCGGGTTTAAGGTTAAGGCTTCTAAGGTCCGTAAAATGGCGGTTGCTCTAAATACTGATAACTCCCAATTAGAGGAAAAAATCTCGGTCTTAATCGCTTGATTATCAGTATAACCTCTAACCCTAATATAGTTGTTGGTCTCGGCAATAATTTGATAGATAACCAATAAAATATCTTTTGCGCCATTGGTGGGCGACGCCGAGCCACTTGGAAACAATAAACTGCTGTTTAATTCAATTTCCAACCAATCACCATCAATTTGCAGTTGCGCGTAACCGGACTCTACTAGTTCATATAAGGCTTCATGAAGATCTTTTTCTAAAGAGCTTAAACTGCTACCCACTTGAGTATCTGAGACAGTAGATAAATTTACCTCACCTGAAACAATGTCAGGTTCAGCGACATCTACAATAGCATCACCAAACAATACCTGCTTAGTTTTTACACTATTAACCGGTAAGATATCATCGCCATGACCGCGATTTTTAGTTTGTGCTTCCTGCGCTTGAAATACACGACCTAGAGATTCTGTCGCGGTTGCAAACGGTTTTTCATTGACTCTCGCCATGGCATATAACACGACAAAAAGCGCAAATAATAAGGTCATATAGTCGGCATAAGAGACTAACCAACGCTCAACATTTTCATGTTCTACTAGGTGACGTCTTGCGCGTAGCCGGCTCATTGCTCCAACCGAAATGCCGACAGTTTGTTTTCAATGGCATGTGGGTTTTCTGCTAAGGCAATGGCAATCAAACCTTCGGTCATCATTTCACGATACATAGTTTGTTCGTGTACTATGGCTTTTATTTTATTAGCGACCGGTAAATAAAGTAAGTTGGCAAAACCTACGCCGTAAATAGTGGCAACAAATGCGGTGGCGATGCCTTGCCCCAATAGTTGCGGGTCAGCCAAATTCGACATGGCATGAATTAACCCCAGCACAGCGCCTATAATACCAATGGTTGGACTATATCCGCCCATAGACTCAAAAACATGAGCAGAACGTAAATTGTGTTCACGATATAAATCTAAATCAAGCTCTAATGAAACCCTTAGGTTCTCAACCTCTACACCGTCAACAAGCAAATTTAAGCCTTTGTTAACGTAAAAATCGTTTTCTTCTTTGGCAATATATTCTAGCGACAAAAAACCAGATTCTCGTGCTTTTTCAGCCCAAAGCACAATCGATTCAATGCCCTGTTCAATATCGTATTTAGGGGGAACAAACAACCATTTGAGTAAGCTTATGGCGTGAAAAAATTGACTTTGTGATGACTGCAACATAACAGCACCGAGCGTACCACCAAAAACAATAATGAAGGCGGGCAGTTCCAGTAACGAAGATATAGCACCGCCATCAATAATAAAACCGAAATAAATAGCGAAAATGGCAATAAGGAGCCCAGCTATACTGAGTTTATCCATGCTGTATTTCCTTAAGAATTGCAGCTGGAAAGCTTTCAAGGGTCAATGATAGTTCAGATATCCCGGCAACCTTAACCGCTTGCGGCATACCATAAACAACACAAGACTCCTCATCTTGTGCCCATATAGTTGCGCCTTTATTTTTTAATAATCGCGAGCCTTCGCGACCATCTGCACCCATTCCAGTTAATATAACACCTAAAACATTACCACCAAAAACTTTAGCGGCTGAAGCAAAACTAATATCTACACTCGGTTTAAAAGCCATACGTTCAGAGTTGTCTTCCAGTATTCTTAGTTTTGCAGCACTTTCTGTCCCGTCAATGATCATTTGTTTACCACCTGGCGCTAAATAAGCATGACCAGGTTTTAAGATGTCACCTGAATTCGCTTGGCTAACCTGTATCTTGCAGATACCATTTAAGCGGTTAGCAAAAGCTAAGGTGAATGCAGCCGGCATGTGCTGCACCATAATGATAGGTAGCGGGAAGTCTTCAGGTAATTGAGTTAACAACTTTTGTAATGCTACAGGGCCTCCAGTTGAAGTGCCTATGGCAAGTAATTTATATTTTTTGCCAGAACTTTTTCTAAAGGTCTGGTTTTGAGGTGTGGTAGTTGTTGTGGCCGCATTTGGGGTAGTTGCATGACTGACCTTAGCTTTGTCCTCAACATCAGCCCTTGAGCGAAAGCTTGAAACTCGTGCGGCTGTAACCATTTTTTTTCTAGCTAATTGCTTAACGCGTTGACGTAATACACTACCGGCGTCTTCAGTAGTTTTAGCTATTTCATTAAATTTTTTCGGCAAAAAGTCTAACGCGCCAGCATCTAATGCTTCAAGCGTTGCTTTAGCGCCGTCATGGGTTAATGAAGAAAACATCAGAATGGCCGTTGGTGCTTTTGCCATGATCTGTTTAACCGCTTCAATGCCATTTAATAACGGCATTTCTATATCCATAGTGATGACATCAGGCTTTAAGGCAATAGCTTTTTCTACTGCATCAATACCATTAATAGCAACACCGATAACCTCAAGATTAACATCTTTATTAAGGATATCGGTTACTCGGCGTCGAAAAAAACTGGAGTCATCAACTACTAATACTTTAAATGACATTTACAATCTATTTCCTGTCGTGATTATGTGTTTACCACAGGCTATTACCTATGGATATTATGAGCGTAATTTCTTATTCACTAGTGCTTTTTTTGCGTAAAATTTAAGCATATTAGGTACGTCAATAATTAAAGCAATACCCCCGTCACTGGTTATTGTTGCTCCAGCCATACCTGGCGTACCATTTAATAATCTGTCTAGTGGTTTAATCACCACTTCTTCTTGGCCAATTAAACTATCAACAACAAAGCCAATTTTCTGGTTGCCTAACTGCACTATAACGACATGACCTAGCTCTCGTGGTTTTTCAACATAATTACGCACTAGCCACTGATCAAGATAAAATAATGGGATGGATTTTTCACGAACAATAATCGTTAACTGTCCATCAACTACATTAGTTTTAGTTAAATCAAGGTGAAATATTTCATTAACCACGGCCAAGGGTAAGGCAAAAGTCTGTTTACCAATCACCACCATCAAGGTTGGCAATATGGCTAACGTTAATGGCACTTTAATTTCAAGTATGGTGCCAACACCCATTTCTGAGTCGATACTGATGGTGCCATTTAGCTGGGTGATTTTTGTTTTCACCACATCCATACCTACGCCACGGCCTGATACTTCTGAAATTTCGGTTTTTGTTGAAAATCCAGGGGCAAAAATCAAACTAAAAGCTTCTTTATCAGACATACGTGCTGCAGCGTCGGCATCCAAAACACCACGATTTATGGCTATTTCTTTTAGTTTTTCCGCATTCATGCCTGCGCCATCATCACGAATGGTGAGCAGAATATGGTCACCTTCTTGTGATGCTGACAATAGCACAATACCTTCTCGTGGCTTGCCAGCAGCTTCACGAGTATCAGGGGCTTCAATACCATGATCAACCGAGTTGCGCACAAGATGCACTAAAGGATCGGCTAAAGCTTCAACTAAGTTCTTATCTAGATCGGTTTCTTCACCTTCAAGAATAAGTTTAATTTCTTTATTGAGACTACGGGCTAGATCTCGTACCACACGAGGAAAACGTCCAAACACTTTCTTAATGGGTTGCATACGCGTTTTCATTACCGCGCCTTGCAAGTCAGTCGTTACCGCATCTAGGTTTGACAAGGCCTTGGTTAATTCTTCATCTTCTTTTGTCATGCCTAGACTCGCTAGACGGTTACGCACTAAAACTAACTCGCCAACCATGTTCATGATCTGATCTAGTCGTTTGGTATCAACCCTCACCGTTGTTTCAGCTTGAACGGGCTTTGCCGGTGCGGTTTTTTTGTCAGCGCTTGCTGGTATTTGATTTATTGCCGGTTTAGCCGCGATGTTATTCGCCGCAGGAGCACTTGCCGCTTTTGTAACAGCGTTAACTGCTGCAGTAGGTTTTGCTGGTGCTTGAGCTTTAGGTCGTTGATTTTTTCCGTGCAGTTCATCTAATAACGACTCAAAATCATCATCATCTATTTCATCAGCCGATGCGGAATTTTCTGTGCTAGCTTGCGCAGGAGTCACCGCAGGAGAAAATGCACCTTGACCGTGCAGTTCGTCCAGTAATGATTCGAATTCATCATCCGAAATATCATTACCACTACCACTATCACTACCACTATCACTACTAAATGTTGTTGGCTGCTCAACTACCGGCGCACTGGCTTTTTTTGCACCGCTGCCATGAAGTTCATCTAATAGGCGTTCAAACTCATCTTCTGACATTTCGTCACTTGAATTACTATCGGCTGCTGGTATATTTTCCTCAGCCGTTGCAAGCACATTTTCTGCCACAGACTCTGCTTGTCCTTCCGGCTGAGATAGTCGATGTAACTCGGCTAGCAAACTAGGATCTGCCGGGCTTAATGGCGCTTTATTTTGTACTTGAGCAAACATTTCATTAATGGTGTCGAGCGCTTTAAGAATAACATCCATTAATGAGGAGGTAACTGATCGTTGTTGATTTCTTAAGGTATCGAAAACATTTTCCGCACCGTGACAGGCATCAACTAACTCGGCAAGTGACAAAAAGCCAGCACCACCTTTTACTGTATGAAATCCTCTAAAAATAGCATTGAGCAATTCCGCATTTTCAGGATCATTTTCAAGCTCAACTAATTGCTCTGACAAGGTTTCAAGTATTTCCCCAGCTTCAATTAAAAAATCCTGAAGAATTTCTTCATCTTGTTCAAATGACATTTAGTAACTCCTATTAAAAACCTAAGCTTGATAATAAATCATCAACGTCGTGTTGATCTGAAACAACATCTTTACGATTTCCAGGATTAACAATCGGACCTTCAACTAAGTTTTCACCTAATTTTGGTAAGTAATTCGATTGCTCTTGTTTGGAAGCCATACCAAAGGCTGTTAGCATATTTATTAAGCTGTCTTCAACCTCACAAACTAAATCAATAACTTTGCGAATAATTTGGCCGGTAAGATCTTGAAAATCTTGCGCCATCAAAACATCCGTCATTAAGCCATGAATTTTGCTGGTTTCTTTTTCTGTTGTTGTCAGTAAAACATCGATATCTCGACATAATACTTTAAAATCAGTAACATCAAGATCATTGTGCATTAATTTATGCCACAGCGGATTAACGTTCTTGATTTGTTGTTGAATATTACTAACCACAGGAAAGATTGATTCAACAACATCCATGGTTTTATTAGCCGCTTCTTCGGTACGATCAATAACAAAATTCAATCTTTCTTTAGCATCTGGAATGTCCGCAGTCGCTAAATCATTCAAACGTGAATCAAAATGAAAGTTATTCAATGAATTATGCAATTCGCGAGTTAACTTACCTATTTCTTCAAACAATGCAGTTTGAACTGGATTTTGAATTTCTGCAATTAACTCATCCGCTTTGTTTTGCTGATCTGCCTCAAGGTATTTAACCAACAATTTAGCCTGTTCTAAAGAAACATGGATACTAGTATATTTACTCATATAACAGCCTTGTGTAAAAAAATTGGTGATTAACCAAGACGTTGGAAAATTTTATCAAGCTTTGCGCTTAACGTTGCAGCTGTAAAAGGTTTAACGATATAACCATTAACTCCCGCTTGAGCTGCCATGATAATTTGATCTTTCTTCGCTTCTGCAGTCACCATCAATACTGGAATATGAGATAACTTTTCATCCGCTCTAATGGCTTTAAGTAAATCTATCCCTTGCATAACTGGCATATTCCAATCAGTAACAACAAAATCAAAATCACCAGCTTTCAGCATCGGCAGCGCGGTATTACCATCATCTGCTTCTGATATATTGGTGAAACCTAAGTCGCGTAATAAGTTTTTGATTATGCGTCTCATTGTTGAAAAATCGTCAACAACAAGCACTTTCATATTTTTTTCCAAGACACCCTCCGGTGATAACATTTAAAATTTTACAATATTTTTAATATTCTACTTAATTTTGCCACGATTGCATACGAGCTTTTAATCTATGCATCGCTTGACTGTGTATTTGGCTTACCCGTGATTCACTCACATCAAGTACTTGGCCTATTTCTCTAAGGTTAAGCTCTTCGTCATAATACAAGGACAGTACTAAAGCTTCACGCTCGGGTAAAGAAGAAATACACTCTGCTAATGACTTTTTAAAGAAACTTTGTTCAATGTTAGCGTAAGGTTCATCTTGCTGGTGACTGTGGGCTATTTCAATCACATCATCACTAACACCTAAATCATCAAGACCAAGAATTTTCCCTGAACTCACGTCATTCAGTATCTGATGGTATTCATTGATTGAAATTTCAAGTTTTTCAGCCACTTCAACATCGGTAACGTCGCGGCCATATTGCGCTTCTAAGCTTTTGATGGCTTCGCTGATCATGCGACTATTTTTATGCACTGAGCGGGGAACCCAGTCACCCCGACGAATTTCATCAAGCATGGCACCACGAATACGAATACCCGCAAAAGTTTCAAAGCTAGCACCTTTGCTATTATCAAAATTATTTGCCGCTTCAAATAAGCCTATCATGCCTGATTGAACAAGGTCATCAACCAAAACACTGGCCGGTAGTCGGGCAAGCAAATGATAAGCAATGCGCTTCACGAGTACTGTGTGTCGCTCCAGCAAGGCCGATTTATCAACACTATAAGTATGTACTTTTAACACGATAACTCACTTGTTTGTTAAATAGGGCCTGTAGAATTTTCATTCTAGTCTCGGCTATAGATTAGGCTTTCAGTTAACAAGGCGACAGACATATTAGGTAGCTATGCTAGTTTACACTTGCTAACGATGTTAGTTAAAAAACAACGATAGACCTTTAACAGGCGGTAAAAAAACCTACGCACTTGCTATAGCTAGAGCTCGCTTAACTCATGCAAAAAAAACACCACGAATTGTGCAATTGTAACCCTGCTTCGTCGTTATGTTCATACCTAGCTACAAGTTAAAAGCTCAACAGCTTTAGTGTTCTAGTAATTGCTCAATAAAGAATTCTAAATGCCCAGAGGCTTGTTTTGGCACTGGCCAGCTCACAATGTTTTTGGCAAGTGCTTTAAGGCCAATTGACGCTGGCGAGTTAGGATATGCCTCGACAATCGCTTGTTGTTTTCTCACAGATTTACGAATATTTTCATCATAAGGTATAACAGCAACCAGCTCTAAAGTGACATCCAAAAATCTGTCAGTGACTTTAGCTAATTTCGCAAATAAATTTTTACCTTCATTCGGGGTGCGCACCATGTTTGCCACCACTTTAAATTTGAATAGCCCGTGATCTCGGCTTAACAATTTCATTAAGGCATAACAGTCAGTAATTGAGGTGGGTTCGTCACACACGACTAATAAAACATCTTGTGATGCACGGCAAAAACTTAATACCATATCTGAGATACCGGCAGCGGTATCAACAATTAAAATGTCAAATTTGGTTTTCATATCACTAAAAGCACGAATAAGTCCGGCATGCTCAGCTGGGGTTAAATCCACCATAGATTGAGTGCCTGATGTCGCAGGAATAATATTAATGCCGGCAGGGCCTTGAATAATAATATCATCCAGTTCACATTCACCCGATAGCACATGCGACAGGTTGCGTTTTACGCGCAAACCTAGCATAACATCAACATTAGCCAAGCCTAAGTCGGCATCTAGCACTAAAACCCGCTTACCTAATTTAGCTAAAGAAATGGCAGTATTTAATGAGACATTAGTTTTACCAACCCCGCCTTTACCGCCAGAAACAGCGATGACTTTTATGTATTCGGGGTTTTGCATTTTTCTTAAGCCACTCGCTTGATCTATCATCTATATAACTTCTCTATGTAATGCCCATTGCAATAAATAATCGGTCATTTTAAGCTGACCTCAACGTACAAAAATCACTTAATGCTGTGGAACCATACATGACTCAAAATGGTCATGTAAGAATCAATCAAGCGCCAAACTACACGGATGGTGATACTTACCTGTAGTGTGAAACAATAAACCTATGCTCTTGAATATTTATGCTTACTTATAATTGGATAATTGCTTACTTAATTCAATTAGCATAATTGCTCTGCCTGCCTAACTATACTGCGACGGCTGATACCGGATTACGCCAAGAAACAGTCCCTGAGCTTTGATACTTAGTGGCCATTCGGTCTGCTAGCGTAACCAATTTCTCAGCATTTGCAACCTTAATATCTTCCGGAACTCTTTGTCCATCAGTAAGATAGCCAATAGCTAAACCGTTTTGTAATGATGTGGTGATAATTTCACCGACACTTAAGCTTTCATCTAATTTAGTATAAATGCAGCCCGCTAAAGGAATACTTTTAAAGCGCTCAACATTTTCTTGCATAACACGCTGCTGCGTATTGGCCGCTAATACTAAGTAATTACGAATTCTAACACGCGCATTTGAGATTAAGGTAGTCAAATGCTCAGTTAGACGCATATCTCTTTGCCCCATACCGGCAGTATCGATCAATATTAATTTTTTTTGTGAGAACTGTTGTAACAAGCTATCTAGCTCATCGCCGTCATTGGCCAACTTAACGTGGCAACCAATAATACGACCGTAAGTAGCAAGCTGTTCAAAACCAGCAATACGATAACTATCTGTAGAAATTAATACCACTTGGTCGGCGCCGTGCAGCTGAGCAAAGCGGGCAGCTAATTTCGCAATAGTGGTGGTTTTACCCACGCCTGTTGGCCCAACAAGAGAAACCACGCCACCACGTTGAATAATATCATTGTTAGTGGTGTTTAATTGTTGCGCTATAATATGTTTTGCTTGCTCAAAGGCATCTTTTTCAAGGCTATTGGCTGGAATGTAACCCGCAATTTGATCAGCCACTTGTTCATTAAGACCCATCGCCATTAATTTATTAACCAACACAGCCCGCATCGGATCTTTTTGCGCCATATCTTGCCACATTAGCCCTGACATTTGATGTTCTAACAACTGACGAATAGATGACATTTCTTTTTGCATATGATCAAACTCACTGCCACTTATTTGACGTTCGCCACGCGAAGCCATTTGCTCAGGTGCAGATGTTGATGAATCAAGCGAGTTAGTGAAGTTTGCACTGTTTGAGCCATGCCCAGGAGTATCTGCTCCTTGGTTGCCCGCATGATCCGCTGAGTCTAAATCAGTAGTTTGCGCTAAACGAGTAGTGAAATTTTTAAACTGTTGTTCAATATCTTGTGGTGCAGCACCAGGCTTGTTGTCCGCTTGATGATTAACCTCATGAGTTGAGCTAGCTATTTGACTATTAAATGCCTGTGTTGCTGGCGCTTTATCATAGCCATTTTGTTGTACTTGTCGGCTTAGCAACGCGGCTAAGCTATCGGCTGGCAAAGTGGTTGACGTTTCTGCTGACTGAGGTGCGCTACTAATGGCTACCGTATCTTCAACACTGTCGAATCGGTCAACTTGATGAGTCGGCTGGGTATTGGCAGCCGTACTCGCTTTGCTGTGCTCAGATACTGGTGATTGGGCAGGCTTAACACTTTGGTTATAATCAACCGCAGCCATTAACTCGACACCTTCAGCAATTTTTTTATTAGACATAATGACGGCATCAACACCCAAATCTTCTTTAATTTGTGCGAGTGCGCTTCTCATATCTTTTGCTACATAACGTCTAATTTTCATCGCCAACCCTTATAATTCAGTACAACTTACTTTGAAGTATTTTTTACTGGCCGATAGCGCTAACAATTTTGATTTGCTTATCATCTGGAATTTCTTGATAAGAAATCACCCGTAATCCCGGGATGGTATATTTAACAAATTTAGCTAAAACTGCACGTAAAATACCTGACGTTAATAAAATTGGTGTGTCACCAGCCATTTCTTGCTGTTGTGCACCATCGGTCAAAGATTTCTGTAGTCTTTCTGCTAAACCTGGTTCGATACCTGCGCCATCATCTCCAGCCATTTGCATAGACTGATGCAACATCTGTTCCAACTCTGGTGACAAAGTTATGACAGGTACCTCCACCACAGGTCCAACTAACTCTTGCACGATGAATTTTCGCAAGGTTATCCGAACCGCCGCCGTTAACACTTCAGGGTCTTGAGTCTTAGGACCATACTCAACTAAGGTTTGAATAATGCTACGCATATCACGTACAGCCACCCCTTCATTCATTAAGTTTTGTAGTACTTTTACAATAGTGCCTAATGACAAGACATCAGGGATCAGGCCTTCAATCAATTTAGGATAACTCTTAGCTAACATATCAAGTAAGTTTTGAACTTCCTCATGGCCTAATAGCTGTGCGGTATTATTAGTTAAAATTTGACTTAAATGTGTTGCTAATACCGTGGCTGAATCAACCACCGTATAGCCTAGTGATTGTGCGTGTTCTCGTTGATCTTTTTTTATCCACACAGCATCTAAGCCAAAAGCAGGGTCTTTGGTTGCAACACCATCAAGCTTGCCAAATACTTGACCTGGATTAATAGCCAGTTCTTGATCGTGGCGAATTTCGGCTTCTCCTACCGTGACTCCCATCAGTGATATCCGGTAACTGTTAGGATCTAAGTCTAAATTATCGCGAATATGAACAGCTGGTACCAAAAAGCCAAATTCTTGCGAAAGCTTTTTTCTCACGCCTTTAATGCGATTAAGTAACTCTCCACCTTGAGCTTTATCCACCAAAGGAATTAAGCGATAGCCTATTTCAAGGCCAATAATATCAACATGATTGACATCATCCCAACCTAGGTCTTTAACTTCGGCTTCTTGTTGCTGACTTTCAACTTCTGCCGCCTGACCTTGTTCAATTAATTGTGCCGCCGCCGCTGCTTTATATTTACTATTAAAAAACGCCACCCCCGCGATTAATATCGCAAAGGTTAAAAAAGCAAAGTGGGGCATTCCAGGTACAATGCCCATAACAAACATCACACCTGCGGCAATATAAAGTGATTTTTCTTGGCCAAGTTGACTACTAACTTGCTCGCCCATATCTTGAGAGGTGTTTTGGCGGGTAACCACGATTGCCGTGCCTACTGAGAGCAATAACCCTGGAATTTGTGCAACTAAACCGTCTCCGATAGTCAGTAGGGTATAAATTTCCACCGCACTGTCAAACGAAAGATCATGCTGCACCATACCAATAATTAAACCACCAACAATATTGATAAAGAGAATTAAAATCCCCGCAATGGCATCACCTTTAACAAATTTACTCGCACCATCCATTGAACCATAAAAGTCGGCTTCACTGGTGACTTCAACTCGGCGTTCTCTCGCTTCATCTGCGGTGATAAAACCGGCATTTAAATCCGCGTCAATCGCCATTTGTTTACCTGGCATAGCGTCTAAAGTAAAGCGCGCAGTTACCTCAGCAATACGCCCTGCACCTTTGGTAACAACAACAAAGTTGATGATAATCAAAATGGAAAAAACGACTAAACCAACCGCATAATTGCCACCAATAACAACCGAGCCAAAGGCTTCAATCACTTTCCCTGCCGCATCAGGGCCTTCGTGCCCCTCAAGTAATACCACTCGGGTACTCGCAACATTAAGCGCTAAACGTAAAATAGTCGCAATCAGCAATACCGCTGGAAATGAGCCAAACTCAAGCGGCTTTAAGGTATAAACCGTGATCAATAAAACCACCAGAGACAAGGCAATATTGAAGGAAAAAAGAATATCCAACAAAAATGCCGGCATAGGTAAAATCACCATACCGAGCGCCGCCATCACGAGGAATGGCGTACCTAAACCCGAAAGTAGGTTAAGTTTTTGTTTCTTTAGCTTATTAAAAGTTGCGGCTAACTGCATGAGTGCTTAAGGATAATTTTTTGACGTGTCTTGTAATTAGCAATAATCAGACCAATGTTATTACTTTTGTAATTTATGCATTTTTATTTTTTATTTTTTATTTTTTAT
>NZ_JACGVE010000084.1:0-226 GCF_014077065.1 Colwellia sp. MB3u-4
AGTTTGAATCTTCTGAAAAGAAAGTTTAAAAAATCTAAATAAAACGTTGACATTAAAACTCAGGTGCGTAGAATGCGCATCTCGCTTCAGGCAAGGCCTGCAGCAACGAATTACTTTACGGTATAGAGCGAATGAGATTCTGTATCGGTTAGTTATCTTCTTTGAAGAAACTAACTTTCTTTAACAATTAGTTATCATGCAATTTGTGTGGACACTCACATTAACG
>NZ_JACGVE010000085.1:0-243 GCF_014077065.1 Colwellia sp. MB3u-4
TTCTGTATCGGTTAGTTATCTTCTTTGAAGAAACTAACTTTCTTTAACAATTAGTTATCATGCAATTTGTGTGGACACTCACATTAACGTTGATTTTACATAGTTACCTTCGGGTAACAAAAAAACAGCTTAATATGATGTCACACAAAAATAAGTATCATTTAGAATTTCCTTTTTAAGGAATGAATAAATAATACGTTTTATGTAGTTACTTTATCCTTAGTCGGAATAGAGTGACACGAC
>NZ_JACGVE010000086.1:0-129489 GCF_014077065.1 Colwellia sp. MB3u-4
GACAACTAAGTTAAGTTAAGTTAAGTTAAGTTAAAATTACTTTGTGGCTTAAAGTAAAAAACACAGCAACTTGGCTGTGTTTTTTTATGGTTAGCGATTATCAACAATAAAATATTTTGACTCTACCTATAACCTATTTCCAGTTTATATATGTGTTCGATTTACCTGTGATCAATTTACATGTGATCAATTTACATGTGATCAATTTACATGTGATCAATAATACAATCACCAAATTCAGAACAAGTCACCAATGTCGCATCATCCATTAAACGCTCAAAGTCATAAGTTACTGTCTTAGCGTTAATCGCACCAGACATCCCTTTTAACAATAAGTTAGCGGCTTCTGTCCAACCCATATGTCGTAACATCATTTCTGCAGATAAAATAACTGACCCAGGGTTAACCTTATTAAGTCCAGCATATTTTGGTGCTGTACCGTGTGTTGCTTCAAAGATAGCGACTTCATCATTTAAATTAGCGCCTGGTGCTATACCAATGCCACCCACTTGTGCCGCTAAGGCATCTGACAAATAATCACCATTTAAATTTAAGGTAGCAATAACGCTATATTCTGCTGGACGTAATAATATTTGCTGTAACATCGCATCGGCAATAACATCTTTAATGATGATTTCTTTACCTGTTTTAGGATTGATAAGGCTACACCAAGGACCACCATTTAATAGATCAGCGCCAAACTCTTCTCGGGCTAATTCATAACCCCATTCTTTAAAAGCCCCTTCAGTAAACTTCATGATATTACCTTTATGTACCAAAGTAACCGACTCTCTGTCGTGATCAATAGCGTATTGAATAGCTTTTCTTACTAATCTTTGGGTACCTTCTTTAGAAACTGGCTTGATACCGATACCACAATTTTCTTCGAAACGAATTTTTGTGACACCCATTTCTTCAGTTAAAAATTTGATCATTTTTTTAGCCTGATCACTGCCCGCTTGATATTCGATACCCGCGTAAATATCTTCAGAATTTTCTCTGAAAATCACCATGTCAACTTCACTAGGTTTTTTAACTGGGCTTGGTACGCCAGTAAACCATTGAACCGGGCGCTGGCACACATACAAATCTAGTATTTGTCTCAAGGCAACATTCAATGAACGCATACCACCGCCAACTGGTGTGGTTAGTGGGCCTTTAATACCAACTTTGTATTCTTTGAACATGGCTAAAGTTTCATCGGGCAACCAAGTTTCTGAGTCATAAATTTGTGTTGCCTTTTCTCCAGCATACACTTCCATCCAATGAATTTTCCTATCTCCGCCATAAGCTTTATTCACGGCAGCATCAACCACTTTCATCATAGGGGGTGTTACATCGACACCTATGCCATCACCTTCAATAAATGGAATGATGGGATTGTTAGGTACTTTTAACAAACCTTGCTCTGAAGTAATTTTAGCACCTTCACTAGGAATATTTACATGGTTCGACATATGAGCTCTCCAAAATTTACTGATAAAATAGCCGTTTGCTAATTTCTTAATCTTAAAATAATAGAAAAAGAGCAATGACACTAATACTGAAATCGTGATAATGAAAATCATCAAGATGAATAATTAAAACGCTTGTATAAATAAAATGCAAACTTTTATCACAAATAAAGCCATCACTTGCAATAAAACTTTCACTGTACGGGTTAAAATTTTGGCAAAAAAAAACTAGGCAAGCGCCTAGTTTTCAAAATTTATTGATAAATTACGCTTAGAGTAAATTCGATAAAATTGTATTCAATGTCGCACTTGGACGCATGGCTTTTTCGGCTAATTCTCTGTCAGCAAAGTAATAACCATTAATATTCATACTAGGTCCTTGAGCAGCATTAAGCTCTGCAACAATTTTTGCTTCTTGTTTAGTCAGTGCTTGAGCAACAGCAACAAAACTTGATTTCAAGCTTTCATCGCTTGTTTGTTCTGCTAGTGCTTGTGCCCAATACATCGCTAAGTAGAAATGAGAACCACGGTTATCCAATTCTTTAACACGACGTGATGGTGATTTGTTTTCTTGCAAAAATTTAGCCGTTGCTATATCTAAAGTATCCGCTAACACTTTTGCTTTAGTATTGCCCGTTTTGATGCTTAAGTGCTCTAAAGAAGCCGCTAACGCTAAAAACTCACCTAATGAGTCCCAACGTAAGTGATTTTCTTTTTCAAACTGTTGCACGTGCTTAGGGGCTGAACCGCCGGCGCCTGTTTCGAATAAACCACCACCATTCATTAATGGCACAATAGAGAGCATTTTTGCACTCGTGCCAAGCTCTAAAATAGGAAATAAATCCGTTAAATAATCACGTAATACGTTACCGGTAACTGAGATCGTGTCTTCACCTTTAGCGACGCGCGCTAAAGTGTAGTCACAAGCTTTAACCGGTTCCATAATCTGAATGTCTAAGCCAGTAGTGTCATGATCGGCAAGGTAGGTGTTAACTTTTTTGATCATTTGTGCATCATGACCACGGTTTTCATCTAACCAGAAGATAGCTGGAACATTTGTTGCTCTGGCACGAGTTACCGCTAGTTTCACCCAATCTTGAATCGGCGCATCTTTAGCTTGACACATTCTCCAGATATCGCCTTCGCTCACGGCATGTTCTAGTAGCGTTGTGCCATTGTCGTCAACAACACGCATAGTACCTTCACCGGACATGGTAAATGTTTTGTCGTGTGAGCCATATTCTTCCGCTTTCTGCGCCATTAAGCCAACATTAGGTACTGAACCCATGGTTGTTGGGTTAAAGGCGCCATTTTCACGACAAAAATCTACAACAGAAGAAAATACACCAGCGTAGTTACGATCTGGGATCATAAATTTGGTTTCTTTTAACGTACCATCTGGCGCCCACATCATACCTGATGAACGCAGTGCTGCCGGCATAGAGGCATCAATAATAACATCGCTTGGTACGTGTAAATTGGTAGTACCTTTGTCTGAATCAACCATAGCTAATTCAGGACGAGTGGCATATACAGCAGCAATATCCGCTTCAATTTCAGCTTTCTTTTCTGCTGATAAACGGCCAATTTTCGCATACACATCGCCAATACCATTATTGGCATCAACACCTAATTGATTAAAAGTAGCACCGTGCTTGGCAAAAACATCTTTGTAAAACACTTTAACGGCATGACCAAACATAATCGGGTCAGACACTTTCATCATAGTGGCTTTCAAATGTAGAGAAAGTAAAACACCTTCAGACTTTGCTTTGTCAGTTTCAGTAGCAAAAAAGTCAACCAGTGCCTTTTTGCTCATCAGTGAGGCATCAATGACTTCTTTATCTAATAACGCTAAATGCTCCTTTAATAAGGTTACGTCACCATTAGCACTGACAAATTCAATTTTAACATTGGTTGCGCCATCAATGGTTACTGATTTCTCACTACCGTAAAAATCGCCTGATTGCATATGTGCCACGTGTGATTTAGTCGTTGGTGACCAAGCGCCCATTGAGTGCGGATTAGTCCGCGCATATTGCTTCACTGAGCTAGGGGCACGACGGTCTGAGTTACCTTCTCGTAACACAGGATTTACCGCTGAACCTAGCACTTTAGCGTAAGTGAATTTAATCGACTCTTCAGCTTCATTTTGCGGCTCTTCAGGATAATTAGGTAAATTATAACCTTTGGCTTGCAATTCTTTAATCGCTGCTTGCAATTGAGGGATAGACGCAGAAATGTTCGGTAACTTAATAATATTAGCTTCTGGTGTTTTGGCTAATTCGCCTAACTCAGCTAAGGCATCGTCCATACGCTGCTCAGCAGTTAAGTATTTAGGAAAGTTAGCTATAATACGACCGGCAAATGAAATATCACGAGTTTCAACATCTATAGCAGAAGACGCAGCAAATGCTTTCACGATAGGTAAAAAAGAATGCGTAGCTAAAGCTGGTGCTTCATCGGTAATAGTATAAATAATTTTTGATGTATCTGTGGTCATTTAAAAATCCTTTGATGATTTGCCATTTATCGATAAAATGAATGGTCATTTGAAATTGAATGGCTCTTCATTTTATCGATAAAAGATATATTTTTCGCGCGAATAGTATCGGAATTCAGAGCGCATTAAAATAGATGAATTATTACTAGTCTATATTTCACAAGGTGAAAATTAGTGACAATAAAACAAAATCAAACAGTTATGAGAAAACACAAGCGAAAAACCACAAAGGTACGACCAGTTGACTTTAAGTCAGAAATCGTGCTTTTTAATAAACCTTTTGATGTATTGTGCCAATTTACGGATGATCAAAATCGAAAAACACTCAAAGACTTCATTGACGTTAAAGATGTTTACGCGGCCGGTCGTCTCGATCGAGACAGTGAAGGACTACTTTTATTAACCAATGATGGAAAGCTTCAGCATAAACTCGCTAATCCAAGCCAAAAAACAGATAAAACCTATTGGGCGCAAGTTGAAGGTGTACCAACAGAAACCGATATTTTGGCACTTCGCCAAGGCGTTGAATTAAAAGATGGCCTAACAAAGCCCGCTATAATCGAGATAATAGCCCAGCCTAACATTTGGCCGCGTGTTCCGGCCATTAGAGAACGCGCAGCGATCCCAACGACCTGGTTAGAGATAACCATACAAGAAGGAAAAAACCGTCAAGTAAGAAGAATGACGGCTCACATCGGTTTTCCAACCCTGAGGTTAATTCGCTATCGTATCGGTGAATGGACCTTAGATGGCATTAATAATGGTCAATATAAGAGAGTCAATCATGGATAGTCTAGTATCAAACACACCCGTAGCAAACCCGCACGGCAGCGAACAATTCAAACCTAACACCACGGTTGCCGTGGTAGTTGCCTGCCAAGATAAATTTCTCTTGGTTGAAGAAATAGAGCAGGGTAAAACAGTTTATAATCAACCTGCTGGGCATTTAGAAGCCGATGAAAGCTTAATGACTGCCGCCATGCGAGAGTTACAAGAGGAAACAGGATTAAGCCATTCGCCTGATCACCTTTGCGGAATTTACTATTATTATCGGCAATCGTTAAACCTGTATTATTTACGCTTTTGTTTTGTTATTAAGCTTGAATCGCTAGTATCATGCCAACCACAAGATGAAGAAATTATAGCGTGCCATTGGTTTACTTTAGCAGAAATTAAAGCAAAATCAGCGCAATTACGCAGCCCTTTAGTCCTAGAATGTATTGAAGATTACCTTAGCGGTAAAAAAATCCCCTTAAGTCACTTAAAATCTAATCTTTAATCTTTCATCACGCTAAATGACCATGCTATAATTCCGCGCCATTTTCTATTGAAATCTAGTTGTCATGACCTCAAACGAACATGTAAATGTAAACTCAATAACGCCAAACGAAAAATTACCGCAAGATACTAAAGTAATAGTAGGTATGTCGGGTGGTGTTGATTCATCGGTTTCTGCTTATTTATTAAAAGAACAGGGCTATCAAGTCGAAGGCTTGTTCATGAAAAATTGGGAAGAAGATGACGACGATGAGTATTGCGCCGCAGCAGAAGATTTAGCGGATGCACAAAGTGTTTGTCAGAAACTAGGTATTAAGCTTCATACTATCAATTTTGCGACTGAATACTGGGACAATGTTTTCGAGTATTTTTTAGCTGAATATAAAGCGGGTAGAACGCCCAATCCTGATATTATGTGTAATAAAGAAATTAAATTTAAAGCTTTTCTTGAATTTGCTTGCGAAGACCTAGGCGCTGATTACATCGCTACCGGTCATTATGTACAACGTAAATTTAACGACGGTAAATGGCAGATGCACCGTGGTTTAGACAGTAATAAAGATCAAAGTTATTTTCTCTACACCTTGAGTCATCAGCAAGTAGGTAGAACACTTTTTCCGGTTGGTCATATTGAAAAACCACAAGTAAGAGCTATCGCTGAACAAGCAGACTTAATCACCCATAACAAAAAAGACAGTACCGGCATTTGTTTTATTGGTGAACGAAAATTTAAAGACTTTCTGGGCAAATATTTACCGGCGCAACCCGGTGTAATAGAAACACCAGAAGGAGAAGCTATTGGTGAGCATGATGGTTTAATGTATCACACCCTAGGTCAACGCAAAGGCTTACGTATTGGCGGTCTAGCCAATGCGGGTGACGCGCCATGGTATGTTGTTGACAAAGATCTTAATCGTAATGTATTGGTTGTTGGCCAAGGACATGATCACCCTCGCCTATTTTCTAAAGGCTTAGTAGCAAATCAATTACATTTAGTTGAGCGAGTTGAATTAACTACGCCGATAAGTTGTACGGTAAAAACCCGTTACCGACAAGAAGACGTCGCTTGTAATCTTTCACCTATGGCCAATGGTGAATATTTAGTGATGTTTACTGAGCCGCAAAGTTCAGTAACACCCGGTCAATCTGTGGTGTTTTATCAAGATGATATTTGCCTAGGTGGCGCTATTATCAACTCCCTTATTCGTTAATATAAGGCATACATGAATAATTTAGAAAAACAAACTATTACCATGGCAGCAGTCTGCCAAGCCTCAGTTTTAGTGCAGAAAATAGCGCGTACTGGCACAGTAGAAGAAGCTGAACTCGCTATCATGCTCAACAGTATTATGGTGACTTCACCCGAAAGCATTTTGGAGGTTTATAGTAACGATGTTGCCCATTTAACATCGGGATTAAAAGCCTTAATTGAGCAGTTAGGTAATCAAACCAGCAAAAAAGATCCAGAGCTAACTCGCTATGTGGTCAGCTTATTAGGTTTAGAGCGACGTTTAGCCAATAAAAAAAATCAATTATCGCTACTGGGTGAACGTATTGAACAAAGCCAACGTCAGCTCGCACATTACGAGATTACCAGTGACACGCTCATTGCTAGTTTAGCCAGTATTTATAGCGACTTACTCAGCCCAATAGGCACGCCTATTCAAGTGGCGGGTGAACCAAGTTTGCTCAAGCAACAAAGTAATCAGCATAAGATCCGCGCTTTACTTCTCGCGGGTGTTCGCTCAAGCGTGTTATGGCGTCAAGTGGGCGGCAAGCGTAGAAATATATTATTTGGGCGCACAAAACTGGTGGCGTGTGCACAACAATTACTTAAAGAACTTTAAAATTAACTTCAGGAAATTACTATGGAACTTTCAGCATTAAGTGCAATATCACCGGTTGACGGGCGTTATGGCAGTAAAGTTAAATCATTGCGCCCTATTTTCAGCGAATTTGGCTTAATTAAATACCGTGTTACGGTCGAAGTACGTTGGTTACAAAAGTTAGCAGCGACCGCTGAAATTATTGAAGTTGCGCCTTTTTCTGCTCAAGCTAATACGCTATTAGATGCCATTATTACTGAGTTTTCTGAAGCCGATGCCCAAAGTATTAAAGACATTGAAGCCACTACCAACCATGATGTAAAAGCGGTTGAGTATTTC
Source organism: Colwellia sp. MB3u-4 (assembly GCF_014077065.1). NCBI lineage: Bacteria > Pseudomonadati > Pseudomonadota > Gammaproteobacteria > Alteromonadales > Colwelliaceae > Colwellia > Colwellia sp. MB3u-4. The sequence continues at coordinate 7,401 of NZ_JACGVE010000086.1, forward strand.
CTTAAAGAAAAAATTAGTGGTAATGCTGAATTACATGCAATAACAGAGTTTATCCATTTTGCTTGCACTTCAGAAGACATCAACAACCTTTCACATGGCTTAATGTTAACGGATTGTCGCGAACAAGTATTAATGCCCATGATTGACGATATCCTTGGTGATATAAAAGCCTTGGCGATTGAATATAAAAATATTCCCATGATGTGTCGTACCCACGGTCAACCAGCATCTCCTAGTACACTAGGTAAAGAAATGGCCAATGTTTACGTGCGTTTAAAACGTCAACGTGAGCAGATTGCACAAGTTGAAATGCTAGGAAAAATTAACGGTGCTGTCGGTAACTATAATGCCCATTTATCGGCTTACCCTGAAGTTGACTGGCACAATTTTGCTAATGAATTTGTTAACTCATTAGGTTTAAGCTTTAATGCATACACCACGCAAATTGAACCGCATGATTATATAGCAGAGTTATTTGATGCGATTGCACGTTTTAACACCATTTTAATTGATTTTGACCGAGATGTTTGGGGCTATATTGCCATTGGCCACTTTAAACAAAAAACTATTGCCGGTGAAATTGGCTCTTCAACCATGCCACATAAAGTTAACCCGATTGATTTTGAAAATTCAGAAGGTAACTTAGGTATTGCCAACGCTTTATTTACCCATTTAGCCCAGAAGTTACCAATATCTCGCTGGCAACGTGACCTAACCGACTCTACCGTTTTACGTAACTTAGGTGTAGGCTTTGCCCATACCTTAATTGCTTATCAAGCAACACGTAAAGGTATCAGCAAGCTACAAGTGAATGAAGCGAATTTATTAGCCGAACTCAACTCAAATTGGGAAGTGCTTGCCGAGCCAATTCAAACCGTTATGCGTCGTTACGGCATCGAAAAGCCTTACGAAAAACTAAAAGAGTTAACCCGTGGCAAACGTGTTGACGGTGATTCAATGCGTGCGTTTATCATGACGTTAGAATTACCAGAAGCAGCAAAAGCACAACTGTGTGAAATGACACCAGCTTCTTACATTGGCCGCGCAGTAACATTTATTGACGAACTAGACTAATTATAATAAGTCTATAAAGTTTTGTTGATATAAAAAAGGGATCCTATTGGCTCCCTTTTTGTTATTCAGTTTTTAAAAATAACCCATTAATAGCAATGCAAATAAGGTTTCACAATGAATTTAGACTCGTTAAATTGGGGTGATTTAACTCCAGAAATATTTCTTGCACAATATTGGCAAAAAAAACCATTATTGATCAAACAAGCTTTTGCTAATTTTAAAGACTCTATAAGCGCAGACGAGCTAGCCGGATTAGCCATGGAAGCTGAAATACAGTCGCGTATCGTTAGTACTAATAGCAAAGGCGACTGGCAAGTTGACCATGGCCCTTTTGAAGATTTTTCTCAATATGGCGAGTCTAATTGGACACTATTAGTGCAAGCGGTAAACAACTGGTCACGGCCGACACATAATTTACTTGCGCCCTTTGCTTTCATTCCAAGCTGGCGTATAGATGACGTTATGGTCAGTTTTTCAACCCCTAATGGCGGCGTTGGTGCGCATTTAGACCAATATGATGTTTTTATTATTCAAGGCAGTGGCAAAAGGCGCTGGCAAGTTGGTGCACCCGATAGCAGCTTAGAAAGCTTATTACCTCATGCTGATCTTAAACAAGTTTCAAGCTTTGAAGCGATTATTGATGAAATAACAGAAGCAGGCGACTTACTTTATATTCCACCAAACCACCCACACAAAGGTCTATCAATAGAGAATTCAGTTAATTTTTCTATTGGTTTTCAAGCACCATCAAGCCAAGAATTATGGTCAAGCTTTGCTGATAAACTCATTGATAACAATCTTGGTGAACAAAGGTTTAGTGATCCTGCAAGAGCCTTATGCCAATCTAACTTTACTATTACACCAGATGACAAACAGCAATTAAAAGCCTTTATGCTACAACAGCTTGAGCAAGAAGAATTTTATGAACAATTTATTGGCCAATACCTAACACAGGGTCATCATGCCCTAGAAATTCTAGTACCTGTCAATGACATAGATAAAGATAAACTGCTCGATATACTATCAGAGCCAGATATTTCATTTATGCCCGTATCAGGATTAAAGGCCGCAATAATAAATGATGTGCAGCCAACACTTTTTCTCAACGGAGAAAGTTTTTCATTAGAAAAACAAACCCTGGCACTAGCGCAGCAGTTAGCACAACAAAAGCCTTTAAGCACAAGTAAAATGAAAACGCTCAACACTTGTTTGAAAAACACTCAGCTGTTACTCGATGTTTTAAATAAAGGTTATTGGTATATAGAATAAAGCCAAAGTTATCAACGGAAAGTAGAGTTCAGTAACCGCAAACGGTTACTGAACTTAAAATGTCAGCTATTACAATTGCTGTAAGTACTGATATTATCTCTCTCATTGGCGCCACCATACTAGTCAACGGATCTTTTTCCCCTTACCTACCCTCACTTAACGCACAAGCGTTAACGCAAACTCATACCTTAAAAATTCATACCTTAAAAAATCAAGTAGGTGAGTAAACAAGTTTTACCTCACAAGACGGCTAAAAAATACAATTAAATACCAACAGCCTTATTAAGAAATTGAATATAACCCAAAACAGCGTTGACTTACCCTAGTTCGAGGCGAAGCTGGGTTTGATGTGGCTAAAGATAAAGTTCGTCCTGTCACCGTGACAGTGGGCGAAAAGTATTTCAATGCACTAATAAACATTAAAAAATGAATAAGAGGACTTCCCCTGCCTAGCTGTTTATTCATATTACACACTGGGCGAAAGCAATTGCGTCTGAATATAACCTTAATGAGTTATACCTTGTTAACAAATATCATCCTAGCGATGTTATTAACAACAAACTACACTAATGTTGAGGATTTTATTCGTTTTTATATTAATAAAAAACGCGCTGACAAAGCCCTAATTACATTTGACCAAGCAACATCAAGCAAATGCATTAAAAGGTTATTATCGGATTAACTTTGGCCTAAAAAATCATTAAGTGGCCCAGGTTTAACTGCTGTTGTTAATAACTCTGGTCATCTGAGCATTCAAGTTGATTCACATAAAAAGAGAGATAACAATGAAAAATAAAAACATGCACGCCGCGCTAATTCCCCTTTTACTCGGGGCAGCAAGTCAAACAACGCTTGCACAAGAAACTACTCAAGTCCAAGAAAGTGAAATAGAGAAAATAGCGATTATTGGTAGCCGAGTCGCTGGCCGTTCTGCCGAAGAATTACCGGTACCGGTCGATATTTTATCTGCAGAAGCATTAGCCAATACTGGCCAAACAGAAGTGGGTCGTATGCTTCAAGCTATTGCGCCATCATTTAACTTTTCTAGCTCTTCCATCAGTGATGGTAGCGATGCATTACGTCCAGCAACACTAAGAGGCCTAGGACCAGATCAAACCTTAGTATTGATTAATGGTCGTCGTCGTCACCAAGCCAGTTTGATTCATATCAATACCTCTGTTGGTCGCGGCACCGCAGGAACAGATATGAATGCTATCCCTGCGGCATCTATCAAGCGCATTGAAGTATTGCGAGATGGTGCAGCCGCTCAATATGGCTCTGACGCTATCGCGGGCGTTATTAATATTGTCCTTAACGATGCTAGTGAAGGCAGTAAAGTTGCAGTATCTTATGGTGAATACTCAGAAGGTGATGGTGAAACAACCAATGTAGACCTTACTAAGGGGTTTAACTTAGGAGACAATGGTTACTTAAATACGACCCTAAACTTTAGAGATCGTGGTCTTACTAACCGCGCAGGTTTACATGGTTCATGTCAATTCTCCGGATGCACCGACTTACCTAATGGTCATTTATTATTAGGTGACCCAAGAGAAGCGACAGCTAGCAGGTCCACTTTTAGAATTGGTGATGCAGACTCTAACCAGTTTGGTTTAACCATTAATACCGGTTATGAATTAGGTAATGGTGAATTATACGGCTTCATTACTTACTCAAATCGCGATAATGAATCTGCCGCATTTTTTCGCCACAACAACAATACCGGCGGTAATGCCTTACTGCAAGATGGCGATGCGACTATTCCTAGCGGCTTTTTACCTAAAATCAATACGGAAATAAAAGATTTCTCTTATAATATGGGTTACCAAACAGGGTTTTCTGATGGCTCATCTTTAGATTTTTCTTATACCTATGGCCAGAACAATATTGATTATGTCACCAGTGATACCATTAACTCTTCTTATGCTAATTCATTACGCTATAGCTCAAGTTTAACGGCGGATGAAATTCGATCTTCTATTCCGCGCGAAGCTTCAGCATACGGGTTAGAGTTATCGCTGCAAACCTTAAACCTTGACTATACCCAAGACTATGAGTTTTTTTCATTAGCCATGGGGGCAGAAATTAGAACAGATCAATTTATAGTCACGGCGGGGGATGAATATTCCTATCGTGATTATGATACTGATGATAAAGGCAACAGCTTATACGCAGATGACCGTTCTGCCGGTACGCAAGGCTTTGGTGGCACAGCACCGATGCAAGCGGTAGATGAAACGCGTGATGTCATCTCTTTTTATGTTGATGTTGAAACTGAAGTAACAGAAGACTTAATTGTCAGTGCTGCAGCCCGTTATGATGATTACCAAGGTTTTGGTGACAGTACTAATTTTAAATTAGCCGCAAATTGGTCAATAACTGAGACTATCGCCATTCGAGGTGCGATGAGTACGGGTTTCCGAGCTCCGTCAATGCAGCAACTTTATACCGATAATATTAGTACCCAATTTCAAAACGATCCGAACAACCCCGGCGGCGATCAAATTGCCGTACAGGTTGGTACTTTTCGTAATGACTCAAACCTCGCCAAAGCGATCGGTATTCCTGAGTTAAAAGAAGAAGAAGCAACCAATTTTAGTTTAGGTACTGTGATTAATCTTAGTGATGAAATTAACCTAACCCTAGATTGGTATTCAATTGATATTGATGATCGAATTGTGCTGAGTAATTCATTAGGTCAAGGTTTATCACCGGCACTAGATGCGGCATTAATTGCCTCTGGCGCGGGTGCTGGACAGTTTTTCCTTAATGGTGCTGACACTGAAACCAAAGGTATTGATATCATTGCTACTTGGAATACTGAGCTCTTAGGTGGTGACTTTAACTTAACCGCAGCCGCTAACTTTACTGAGACTGATGTAGTCAGTATCTATACGCCACAAAACAGTGCGCTAGGAGGGGTAAACCCAGGTGATGTTTTCTCAGAACAAGCTATTTCTATTATTGAAGAGTGGCAACCACAAGATCGTATTAGCTTAAGTAGTTTATATACTATCGATAATGTCAGTATCAATTTGTCCTTTAACCGTTATGGTGAATACACAGTGACCGATGGCGGTAGTCAAACCTATGGCGCTGAAGTATTAACTGATTTACGCATCAACTATGAGGTGACTGATGACTTGTCATTTAATATTGGTAGTAATAATTTGTTTGATGTTTACCCAGATAAAAATACTATAGGCAACTCACGCTCAGGCACAATAGAAGATGCAAGTGGCAATATTGTGGTCAGTAGCCCAGGTGTATTTACTTATTCACGTCGCTCAGCACCTTTTGGATTTAATGGTGCATTTTATTATGCAGGCGCTGAATTTAAATTTTAAGCTTATCGACTAGCAGGTAAGCTTAGAAGATAACGCCAAGCGCAGAATAATCTGCGCTTTTTATTGCAGTTTTTTTATTGCAGTCTTTGAAAATCAAGCCACCTTCATCGTTGGCGCTTAAAGTTGAAAACCATTGCAATGTCAGTCTATTGCTCAACCCATAACTCGTCTTTAGCATGAAGCTGATACAGATCTTCCGCTTTATTGATTAGCAGCTTGGCATACTCGACTTGTTCCTCAACGTCACTTTTTAATAGACTATCAGCCTGTATTTGCCATTTAAAAGTAAAGTGGCGTAATACGTTACGAGCCGGCTCGTTTTGTTCCAACACTAAATGGTCAGTCGGTAAATCGCCACTGATCACCCACACTTTGGTTTTATCTAACAAGTTAATTTTCCATACCGCCATTAAAGGGATCAAATAACGACTTTCAGTGTCGGCAACACTCTCGGTTACTAAGCCTTTCTCTGCAAGGTATTTAGTTGCTTTTAAATACTGCTCTCGAATCCAAGCTTGTTGTTGTTCTTGAGTCATGGCTAATTTGTCTGTCATGTTTAGGGTCTTTTTATTAATAAGTTAATATGTTAATAACGGGAAGTTTGTATGGATTAATTCACAGCAAAGTTCAAATTTATTTATAGCTTCACTAGCGAAGCATTTATCTAAATGATATTGTGCGCAGCGAATTATTACAACCCTAGTTGAAGTAAAATTAATACTTGAACTATTTTTAAGATCAATGGAGATTTCGATAGTGGCCGTTTTTGATTTAGTAGATTTTGATAACCATGAACAAGTTGTTTATTGTAGTGACGAAGCATCTGGGCTAAAAGCCATTATAGCCGTTCATAGCACAGCCTTGGGGCCAGCAGCTGGCGGTTGTCGTTTTTGGGATTATGCCAGTGATGAAGCCGCACTTAAAGATGTATTACGTTTATCTAAAGGCATGACTTATAAAAATGCCATGGCCGGTTTAAAACTAGGCGGTGGCAAAGGCGTTATCATTGGTGACGCCAAAACACTGAAATCAACCGCCTTGTTTAAAGCCTATGGCCAAGCGGTTAATAATTTAAATGGCCGTTACTATACCGCTGAAGACATTAATATCACTACCGCCGACATGGCGATTGTTAACCAAAGTACCGATTTTGTTTCTGGTCTTGAAGGTAAAAGTGGTAATCCCGCGCCATTTACCGCATTAGGTACATTTTTAGGTATTAAAGCAGCGGTTAAATTTAAGTTAGGTAAAGATGATTTAACCGGTATTAAAGTTGCCGTGCAAGGCTTAGGAAGTGTAGGTTATTCACTTTGTGAGAAATTGCATGCCGCTGGCGCTGAGTTAATTGTTACTGATATTAATCAGCTTGCGCTCGATAAAGCCGTTGCAGAGCTAGATGCTACTGTTGTTGGTTTAGACGAGATTTATAGCCAAGATGTTGATGTATACTCGCCATGTGCATTAGGTGCCTCAATTAACGATGATAGTATAGCGCAATTAAAAGCCACAATAGTTGCCGGTTGTGCTAATAATCAATTAGCCGAGTCTCGCCATGATCAAATGCTGACAGAAAAAGGGATTTTGTATGCCCCTGATTATGTTATCAATGCCGGTGGTATTATTAATGTTGCTTTAGAAATTTATCCAGAACCCTATTGTGCTGACAGTGCAACAAAGTTAGTGGAAAATATTTACAACACCTTGATGACTGTTTTTGAAACTGCGGAGGCTAATAAGATGCCAACGGGTTTAATTGCTGATGAAATGGCACGTAATATTATAGCTAACGGGACGAACTAGCTTTAACACCAATAAGCTATTCGCTTTCAGTATTGAGCTATCAGCATACAATTAGTCTATAAAATAAAAGCACCGAGAGGTGCTTTTATTTTATAGACAGTAAGTTATGCCATGATCACATGAATAGAAAGCATGGCGATATTTCAGTTGATTTTATCAACACTTAGCCAATCTGGTTAAGTGTTGATGCTAACAATAGGCTATAAAACGTTTAATAAAGCCTGCACTGGATGCAAGGTTACCTTGTTATCTAAGCGCTTTATTTGACTACGACATGAGTAGCCAGTAACCAATATTTGCTCAGTCGCCAAATCTGCTACTTTATTATGCCAACTCATTTGATACAGTGCTTTCGAGTTATCTAAATTAACTTTTTCATGACCATAGGTCCCAGCCATACCACAACAGCCCACTGACACACTGGATAACGACAAACCAAAGTGTTGGAATATATGCTGCCACTGCCCTTCACTACCCGCTAATGCGGTTTTTTCCGTGCAATGAGCAAAGAGCTTATAGTCTACAGAATTTTCACTCTTAAACGCTTGTTCAATCACCCTGCTACTTTGTGATGCAATAATCGCTATTAGCCATTCATGTGCTAATTTGACCTCAAAATCGCCACGTTTATTACCTAATACCTGATTATATTCGTCCCTAAAACATAAGGCTAGTGAGGCGTCTAAACCCACCATAGGTATGTCGAGTTGATGAATTTGATTTAAAAATTCTGCCATTGATTTAGCCGTTTTGGCAAACTTAGCTAAAAAACCTTTTACGTGTTGCGGCTTACCATTGGGCTTAAAGGGCAATAGTATAGGTTCAAAACCAAGCTTTTTCACCAACAACATAAAGTCTTCAACCACTTTTGCATCATAAAACGAGGTAAATGGGTCTTGAACAATTAACAATGACTTCGCACGTTTATCAGCAGACAAGCTTTTAAGTGCTGATAAATCAAAGGCGGTAAATTTATGCTTAGTGACTCTTTGCGCTAATGTCGGCGTCGACAATAAAGGCGTGTCAACATAGCCGATAGTAACTTGCGAGAATTTATCGTAAATATTAGACGCCAAAACACTATTGACTATTTTGGGTGCTTTAGCCATGACTGGCGTCATTAATTCTACATTCGCCACTAAGTGATCTTTTAACGGCCTAAAATATCGCGAGTGATAAAGGTTAATAAATCTAGCCCTAAAATCAGGTACATCAACTTTAATAGGACACTGACTCGCGCAAGCTTTACATGCTAAACACCCTTGCATGGCTTCCATCACTTCATGGGAAAAATCATCGTTTTCAACAGTTTTAAACTGGCTATTGAAACGATTTCTCACCTTGTCTAATAATCTTTTTACCGACCAACTTTGTATGTTTTGCTCCAAGGCTAGCACATCAACACCCTTAGATTCGACTAAGCGCAACCACTCACGCATTAAGCCAGCTCTGCCTTTGGGCGAATGCCTGCGATCTCGTGTAACCTTGCTTGAAGGACACATAGGGCTGTCTACATCATAGTTAAAGCACAAGCCATTACCATTACAGTCAAGCGCAGAACTGAAGGAGTCTTTTACCGTAACAGGTATTTGTCGGTCATAAAAACCACGCTTTTTATCATCAACAGAAACTAGCTTGTCAGTGGAATGATAAGGTGTACAAATTTTACCTGGGTTCATTTTATTTAAGGGATCAAAAGCGGCTTTGATCTTTCTTAATTCGGTAAATAAAGTCTCACCAAAAAATTCAGGGCCATATTCACTGCGATAACCTTTACCATGCTCGCCCCACATTAAACCACCATATTTAGCAGTTAATGCCACCACCTGATCTGAAATTTCTCTCAGTAAAAGCTCTTGCTCTGGATCACACATATCCAATGCAGGTCGAACATGTAAAACACCGGCATCAACATGACCAAACATACCATAATGTAAACCATGGCTATCGAGTAACTGTCTAAACTCAACTATATAGTCAGCTAAATTTTCTGGCGGTACGGCGGTGTCTTCAGCAAATGCTAACGGCTTTTGACTACCTTTGGTATTACCTAATAAACCAACCGCTTTTTTACGCATGCCATATAACTTGCCAATACTGGCTAGATCTGAGGTAACTTGATAACCAATAACACCGGTTTTGTTGGCTATATCTTTATCAAGCTCTACGCATAAGGCGCTAACTTGCTCGGCCAGACCTTCAACACTCTCGCCGTTGTATTCCACCATGTTGATGCCGTCCATTACGGCGCCATCAACATCTTGCAACATATCACTAACCAGTTGCCAAACAATATCTTGTTTAGCTAAGTTCAATACTTTACTGTCAATGGTTTCAACTGACGTCGCTTTAGCTTGCACTAGTCTAGGTGAATGACGCAAGGCCGAATCAAAACTGTCATATTTAATGTTAATCAGCGTTTTAGCTTTAGCTATCGGTGTTAGATTTAGTTTGGCTTCACAAACAAAGGCTAACGAGCCTTCAGAGCCAGTAATAATACGGCTTAAATCTACTATCGATAAGTCATCATTAAAAACATGTTCTAGATCATAGCCGGTGAGGAATCGATTCAAGCGGGGAAATTTTTCTAAAATTAATGCGCGATTATCCCCACAAGACTTCAGTACTTGTTGCATCAGTTTTGCTTCAGTACTGTCTTGCTGAGCTAATGCCTGTGCTTGAGCAATGGTTTGGGGTTTTGTATTTAAAAATTCGCCATTCACTAATACGCTTTCAAGTGCTAAAACGTGGTTAGAGGTTTTACCATAAACTAACGAGCCTTGACCTGACGCATCTGTGTTAATCATGCCACCAATAGTGGCTCGACTGCTAGTAGATAAATCAGGAGAAAAGAAAAAACCATAAGGCTTAAGATAATCATTTAATTGGTCTTTAATCACCCCAGCTTCGACTCGAACCCAATTCTCTTCGACATTTATCTCTAAAATACTATTCATATATTTTGATAAATCAAGCACGATACCCGGCGTTAAACTTTGGCCATTAGTACCAGTACCGCCGCCGCGAGCACTAAACTTTATCGCGTTAAATTGCGCTTCACTACCCAGTAGCGTCACCACTTGAATGTCTTGCTTACAGCGTGGATGCAGCACTAATTGTGGCAGTTGTTGATAAATACTATTGTCGGTGGCGTGCGCTAAACGTGCGCTATATTGAAAGTTTATATCACCGGTGAAATGTTTAGTCGCCAAGATTTTGGCAAACTCTTGATATAAAGGAGAAACTAACTCTTGAGGACTTAAGCGAGGTAACATAGGTGAAAAGTCTATTAACAATATTATGTGGTCATATTATATCACGGCATATTGTCAATTTGATCAGTTAACAAAAAAAGCCTAAGAACTTTTTTATCATCGTCATGATAAAAAGCACCTAGGCTTGATTCAATGTAAAAGTAATGTAAACCCGCGCTACTTGAAGTCAACCTCAAGTAGCAGGTTTGTACCCGTATAAAAGGCTATTTATTTTTATTATGCTGTTCTGCTAAATATAACCAGGTAGGTAAAACAGTATCAGGGTTCAGTGATAAACTTTCAATGCCCTTTTCAACTAACCATGCAGCAAAATCAGGGTGATCTGACGGACCTTGACCACAAATACCGACATATTTCCCACGTGCCTTACAGGCGTTAATCGCCATTTCTAACAAAATTTTAATCGCAGGATCTCGTTCATCAAACAAATGAGCCACTAAACCAGAGTCACGGTCTAAACCTAAGGTTAATTGCGTTAAATCATTAGAGCCAATAGAGAAACCATCAAAGTAGTCTAAAAATTGATCGGCTAGTAAAGCATTCGATGGTAATTCACACATCATAATAATACGCAGTCCATTTTCACCACGTTTTAAACCATGCTCTGCTAGAATATCAATAACTGCAGCGGCTTCGCCCAGGGTGCGAATAAATGGGATCATAATCTCAACATGGGTCATGTCCATGTCGTTACGTACGCGTTTAATCGCTTCACATTCAAGTGCAAAACAATCTCTAAAATCTTTCGATATATAACGTGAAGCACCACGGTAACCTATCATAGGATTTTCTTCTTCTGGCTCAAAACCTTCGCCACCGACTAAGTTTGCATATTCGTTTGATTTAAAATCAGACATACGCACAATAACTTTTTCAGGCGCATAGGCTGCAGCTAAAGTAGAAATACCTTCAGTTAGCTTAGCAATGTAAAATTCAACGGGGTTGTCATAACCGGCAATAATCTCGCGAATTTCTTCTTGAAGTTCTGCTGATTGTTCGTCAAAGTTCAAGAGTGCTTTGGGATGAACACCAATCATTTTATTAATTATAAATTCTAAACGCGCCAAACCAATACCGGCATGTGGCAAACGAGCAAAGGCAAAAGCACGATCCGGGTTACCCACATTCATCATTATTTTCAATGGTAACTCTGGCATTGAATCTACTTCTGAAGTGGTAACGGTAAAGTCCAATTGACCTTGATAAATAAAACCTGTATCACCTTCAGCACAAGAAACGGTGACTTCGTCACCTGTAGATATTTTACGGGTCGCATCACCGCAACCAACCACCGCTGGAATACCCATTTCACGGGCAATAATTGCGGCATGACAAGTTCTACCGCCACGGTTAGTCACAATAGCGGAAGCACGTTTCATAATAGGCTCCCAATCTGGATCCGTCATATCGGTAACTAACACATCACCCGGTAAAATTTTATCCATTTCAGCCAGTGAAGATAAAACTTTAGCTTTACCGCTGCCTATTTTATGACCAATTGAGCGGCCTTCACAAATAATGTTGGCGCTAGCTTGTAATTGAAATTGCTCCATCACATTAGCATTTTCACGGCTTTTAACTGTTTCTGGTCGCGCTTGTACAATGTACAACTTACCGTCTAAACCGTCTTTAGCCCATTCAATGTCCATAGCACGACCATAATGTTTTTCAATCACTACCGCTTGCTTCGCTAATTCTTCAACTTCTTGGTCTGTAAGAGAGAAAGTATCTGATTGCGCTTGATCAATATCAACAATTTCAACTTGTTTACCGTGTTCTGGATTATCAGCGTAAATCATTTTAATGGCTTTACTACCAATATTGCGGCGTACAACCGCAGGCTTACCTTTGGCTAATGTTGGTTTATGAACATAAAATTCATCAGGGTTAACCGCGCCCTGCACCACCATTTCGCCTAAACCGTAGCTTGACGTAATGAAGACTACATCTTCAAAGCCTGATTCAGTATCAATAGAGAACATGACACCACTAGAAGAAATATCACTGCGCACCATACGTTGAATGCCGGCAGAAAGCGCAACACCACGATGGTCATAACCTTGGTGTACGCGGTAAGAAATAGCACGGTCATTAAAGAGAGAAGCAAATACGTGTTTAATCGCGATCATTACCGCGTCTAAACCGCGAACATTGAGGAAAGTTTCTTGTTGGCCGGCAAAAGAAGCGTCGGGCATATCTTCAGCGGTTGCTGATGAACGTACAGCAAATGAAGCGTCATCGGCAAAGCCACCGACAAGTTTTGCATAAGCTTTTTCAATGTCTTGCTGCATATCAGGTAAAAATGGCGTCTCAATAACCCATTGACGAATTTTACCACCACACTCAGCTAAGGCATTAATATCACCAACATCTAAATCATCTAACAGCTGATAAATTTTGTCGTTCAGGCCGCTTTGCTCTAGAAATTCATTAAAAGCAAATGAGGTCGTTGCAAAACCACCCGGCACTTGCACACCAACATTTGAAAGATTAGAAATCATTTCACCCAATGATGCATTTTTACCGCCTACGCGATCTACATCATTCATGCCTAAATTTTCATACCAAAGCACATATTCTTGCACGACAACATCTCCAACAAATTAATAAAATTTAAGAAAGCAATTTTAAAATAGTCTAATAACCCGTAGACAAAAAATAGCCTAAAAATAGCTTTCTTAACGCTTTTATCAAAGTATGTTTCATTAAATGGTTTATTTCACGCTGCAGACATTTTACACTGCTAACCTTGAAACTAAAGCACTATTTGCAAGTTTTCACTCGGGACGATGGCATTATCCCCTATTCATCACAGCATAATATATAGGATTAACTATGCGAGCAGCTTTTTATATTTCTGACGGTACAGCGATCACATCTGAAGTTTTTGGTCATGCATTATTGTCACTTTTCCCAATGGAATTTGAACACGACACCATTCCTTTTGTAGAAACTAAAGAAAAAGCACTTGAGGCTTGCAAGCGGATAAATAAAGCGGCAAAGCGAACTGGCATACCGCCATTGGTTTTTCATACCTTCGTTAATCCAGATATTAGAGAGATTATCGACGGCTGCGACGGCATTATTTATAATTTTCTCGAACACTTTATTGCGCCACTTGAACAACAGCTTGGTCTCAAGGCTAAACCCAAAGCCCACAGAACACATAGTATTCATGAGAATAGTTATGACTATCGCATCGAGGCGGTTAACTATTCTATGGCAAATGATGACGGTTCAAATGTCACTAACTATGAGCATGCTGACGTAATACTGGTGGGTGTTTCCCGCTCAGGTAAAACACCAACAGCGCTTTACTTAGCTCTGCAATACGGTATCAAAGCAGCAAACTATCCATTTACTGACGATGATATGGACGAACTTAAAATACCCGCTTTTTTAAAAATGCATAAAAAGAAACTCTTTGGTTTAACCATAGATGCAGAACGTTTAGTCGATATTCGCGATGGTAGAATGGCCAATACTAAATACTCTTCAGCTCGCCAATGTCGCATGGAAGTAAGAGAAGTTGAAAAACTATATAAACAAGAAAAAATTCCGTTCCTAAATACCACTAAGCTTTCTATTGAAGAAATAACCGCAAAAATATTGTCGGAAACAGGTCTTCAGCGCTATAAATATTAGCTTAAGAGCATTTAGTTATATAATAATCTTAGAAAGCGGTTCACTTAACCAACTATTTTCGTTATGTTAGCGCGATATTATTATTGCGCTGCATAGCTATATGCAGGCTAACAAGTATTTGATAGCCCATGACCATAAAAACTGATGAATTTAGAACCACATTAATTGACAATTTAGTTTCTCCTGCTGAACTTGCTCAACAAATCCCACTTGACGATGAAACCGCGAATTTTATTATCAATAGCCGCAAGGATATTGAAGCCATTATCAAAGGTGATGATAAACGTTTACTGGTCATTATTGGCCCTTGTTCTATTCATGATACTGATGCGGCAATAGACTACGCTAAAAAATTAAAAGTCTTGCAAGAAAAATATGCTGATGACTTATTGATTGTTATGCGGGTGTATTTTGAAAAGCCACGCACAACAGTAGGTTGGAAAGGTTTAATCAGCGATCCTGATTTAGATAAATCATTCCAGGTCGCCAAAGGCCTCAACCTAGCACGTAATTTGCTACTGCAAATTAATAAATTAGGCTTAGCTGCCGGCACTGAATTTTTAGATATGGTTACTGGCCAATATATTTCCGATTTGATCAGCTGGGGCGCTATTGGCGCACGTACCACAGAGAGCCAAGTACATAGAGAACTCGCTTCTGCGCTTTCTTGCCCCGTTGGCTTTAAAAACGGCACCGATGGCAATATTCAAATTGCAGTTGACGCCATTAAAGCGGCCAGTGTTCCCCATGTACTTTATTCACCGAATAAAAGTGGTCAAATGTGTATTTATCAGACCCATGGCAACCCTTTTGCTCACGTTATTTTACGCGGCGGTAAAACACCTAACTATCAAGAAGAGTATATCAAGGCCACATGCGAAACATTGACTAAATCAGCATTAGCAGAAAAAGTGATGATCGATTGTAGTCATGGCAATAGCTATAAAGATCATAATAAACAAATGGATGTAGCACAATCACTGGCTGAGCAAATACAAGCTGGCAATCAGTCAATATTTGGCGTGATGATTGAAAGCTTTTTAGTTGAGGGTAATCAAAAAGTTGTTGCCGAGCAACCGCTTGTTTATGGACAAAGTATTACCGATAAGTGTATTAACCTAGATACCAGTGAAGAAATTCTCAGTGTTTTAGCAAATGCGATTAAAACAAGAATGTTATAGTGAGTACTTCACAAAATCTGCTAAAGGGTCAGTTAAGTCTCTGACTTAGCCTTTGGCTGCTTGCTTATTCATAGTCTGCCTATCCTAAACCTTAGTTGGGTATGAATGATAGGCAGTTACGCAGATTTTTTTACAAAGTTCTTTCTAAGTTATTCAAGCCTTATATTTAAGTAAATACTACTTAAATATAAGGTAATTACATCGACAGCACATTGCTTATTAATAACTCGCCGCACTTGATGCGCTTATAAATAATTACCCTGTGCATCAAGTGCATTGACTCGCAATGTATCAGGATTTGAGTCAGTCGCATCAGGTATCCACTTACTCAAGCATTCTCTGTCTTCAACACAAGGATCTGTTAGTACTTCCAGAAAAGCCAACAATGCTTCTACCTCAACATCGGTTAAACTAATATCCTCAATACTGGTGATACCATTCTCTCTGTTGGTCACCAGCTTATCAATCGCAAATTGAGTATTAGCCACCATATCAACCGCTTGAATATTCGGAGCTAATTGAGAGAAGTCATAGTTGTTCAATTCTTGTTGTGGATTTAAATGCGTGCGTATCGCTTGTTCAAGTGTTGCTGAACCTCCTGCATGTCCCCAAGGGCCTGTCGCAGTAACATTAAGTAGCGAAGGAGTTCTAAATGCATATTTGTCTTTTTCATCTCGCGTTTCACGGAATCGACCAAAGTCTTCCGTGCCAAAATCACCATCACCTTTACCTCGTCCTATCTGGGCCATACCGATGACATGAAAACTCTCATCGGTAAAAAAATCGCCTGAATGACAAGAACTACAGCTTGCACCACCATCTTGACGAGTATTAAAGAATAGCAATGCGCCACGTTTAGCGGTATCACTAATGGCAGAATCATCACCTTGCACATATTCTTTCCAGGGTGTTTCAACAAAAACCTGCGAACTTTCATACTCACCAATGGCATCAGTAATGTTATCAAACGTAATTAATTCTTCTGCTGTTCCGTCAGGAGTCGAAAAGGCTTTTTTAAATTCCGCTAACCAGTAATTAACAATTAACTTTCCACCTAAAGGATTACCATAATCTCCTAAACGTTGTTCTAAATTTTGTCTAACTTCAGTATTATTTGTCCCATCAAAAGTGGTGAAATTTTTCATTTCTTCTTTTGATGTCACCGGAAACCTAGCTTGAGCCACCACTAAATTTACACCCGCATTACTATCAATTTCACCAAAAGAAACATCTGGTGTGCGAATTCCTAAACCATCATTACCGCCCAATTTAGGCGTTTTTCCTAAGCTTTCAACTCGACCATCATGAAATAAAAAATTATCCCATAAAGCGATATTAAAGGTTGTTGGTGCGTTTCTAGGCACCGTGGGGCCGCCATCAAAATGTTCACCATTTGTACTATGAAATCGACCAGGACCTAACAAATCATCCACTTCAGCATCAACACCGATCGGTAAAACAAGATCATCACCACCGCCTAGCATAGGATGATGACAGGTAACACAGGCAGAATCGAGATCACCACCTAAACTTTTGGTAAAAAAGAGTTTCATACCTAACTGAGCTTTAGGTTCCTCGATATCAGGTAATGTTCTTCCTGTACTAGGGTCTCCTGTCAAGTTTTGTGTAACAATGATTGCTCTAATATCCGCATCTAGGGTCGATACAACTAGAACAGGAGGAGGAGGAGGGATTAAAACTTTCTCAGGCTCTTTATCATTACAACCCGCTACAAGTATTGATAGCACAAGAAACAAGGAGTTGTTTTTTAGGCGTGTGTTTTTTGAAAAACGATTTATTATTAAACGAAATTTATGTCTATGATTCATATTGAGTTCTCGACTTCTATTAAATATTATTATTTAGTTATTTATTTAATTTAAATTGTAATTAACTAAAAATTAGTTAATTACAAAGCTATCGACGATTTTATAAACTACCATGAGATATTTCAGGCTGTAAAATAAGCTGATGTTCATGGGTATTGCTTTGCACGTCAAAGTAACCCACCATTTGCATGGAAAAGTGATCCACCCTAGCAGTCATATTATTACCTTTTATTTCATTTTACTTCTAGTTGTTTCTAGTTATTTCTCATTGTTTTTTTGAACTGATTCTTTAAATGGTTAACTATCATTACCTGTTTCGATTATATGACAGTGTTGAGTTAGCCTATCGAGTAGTGCCCTTGTTCTTTTTACATCGCTAAACACTTTCAACCATTACGTAAAATTCAAGTTAGGTGTGGTGATAATGCTTGATTTTTCATAGAAAAAGCTCAGTAAATCGAACAATAATCCACCTTCTGCCTGACTAAAGGGTAGATAACCAAGTTCATCCAACACGATTACTCAGCATTAAAAGTGCTGCTTATAGGCATTGAACAGTTAGATAAAAGAGATGTACACAAAACAAAAAGACAAGGCTATTTTTGATGATTCACCAGGAACCGGCCCACAACTTGCTCCACGTTTATTAGTGGCTTCTGGTCATAATCGAGAGCGTTATAATGATGTTTCTGAGCTTCAAAAGTATACGGTTATTGCTTTTGTTATTGTTATTGTTATTGAACGCAATGGCAGAGAAACGGACACATTGGCGATATACTTGTCTTACTTTGTTAAGACAAATCTTAGTTGAATGGGCCGGTGTTTCGATACGACATTCATTCTTGGCAAAGGCTTATTATGAGCAAAAAAACTAAGGGTAAGCTGCATAATAGTATCATAAAGTCGTTGTATTTAAGTGGAGAAGGATAATCATTCGGTGCTGAAAAACCAACACGCTGTATGATGAATCAACATACTTGGCAGCACTAAAACAAAGAGGCTCACCGCCATTAACATTTGCAATAAATAATAGTTGATTTGTTACTAGCGGTCCACCTCAGGCCATGTTGTGAGTAAATTACACCGTAATTTTGATCTGTTTAATTACCTTCGCAGGATTACCACCGATGACAATATTGCTACCAAAGCTCTTTGTAACTACAGCTCCTGAAGCAACAACTACGTTATCGCCTAAAGTCACTCCAGGATTAATTGTCGCTTGCCCCCCAATCCAGCAGTTATCTCCAATAGTAATTGGTTTGGCAAGCTCTAATCCGCTAATTCTCTCAATTGGGTCTAAGGGGTGGGTTGCAGTATAAATACCTACTTGTGGCGCAATCATACAATTGTCACCAATTCGAACTTCTGCTACATCCAAAATAACGCACGCAAAGTTAACGTAAAAATTTTCTCCAACGTGAATGTTAGAGCCGTAATCACAGTTAAATATTGACTCAATATGTATATTTTTACCTGTACTGCCGAATAAAGACTTTAATAATTTAGTTCTTACCTGCAAATCTGCTATGGAGGTTTGATTCAATTTTTCTGTCGTTAGGCGAGCATTTAATCTCATTTCAACAAGTTCTTTATTGCTAGGGTCATACAACTCCCCTGCTAGCATTTTTAACTTCTCTGACACTTGATCAATCTCCTTGAGTTGCATAACAGCTTATTAGCGAGCATTTCAGTTTAAAACAAAATACTCAAACAATTTTTTCCATGTGTAAGTTACTTTTTATCAATTATTTTAATACGTTACCAGTAATTATTTACCTTCTCAAACCAAAGCTCATTTGGAGAAAGTGAGCATTGGTATATGTGCGACCTTACACAACTCGCTATGTAATATTTCTAATTGATTTATTTTTTGTAAAATAATCAATTAAGGGATCATTCTTTAATATTCGTGCCGCTTAAAAAATTACATAACGTGCCATCACCTTACGTTTTCATATAAAAATAATGGTAACTGTGTTGGATATACCGCTACCATTTTAGGTTAAATAAAATGGGAAATTCTCCTTTTTTAGAACGAGTTCGAACTGAACTTCTAACCAGACGGTATAGCTTAAGAGCTGAGAAAGTTTATTTACATTGAATTAAGACTTTTATTCTTTTCAACGATAAAAAGCATTCAGAAGATATGGGGAATAATGAAATTAAAAGGTATCTGAATAACCTTACTGTAAATCGACAAGTCAGTGCCGCAACTCAGAACCAAGTATTATGTGCCAATATATTTTTGTTTAGATATATCGTCAATCGAGATATTACTGACTTACGTTATTCTTTTACAAAGCTTGAGAAAGCCATGCCAACGGTACTAACACATGAAGAAGCAACAGCTATTATTAGCAAATCAACTTCAACACAAAAGCTAATCGCATCTATATTATACGGGTGTGGCTTTGCTAAGAGGCAAATGATAGTTGGCTATAATGCGCGAAGAAAAGTCGACTATCATTTGTTCGTTTGAGCAAATTTATATACTTACATTTCGCGCAATCATTAAAACTTCATCATCAGAATAAAGGTTTTTAATGGTGGCCTCAATTTCAGCGCCTAAAGTACTTTTATATAATTGCTGAGCGAAATTATCTGCACCTGTTGTTACTAAAATATGCTTAAGTGTTGAACCATTCGATAACAATTGCTTTTTAAGTAAAGGGAGTGATTTCATTATTAATTGACGACCATGCCCCTGACCTTGGGAAACAGGTAATATAGCTAATTGTTCAAGTTCAATAACCGCTTCAGGACGAAAACCACTTTTTTGTCCCCATGTTATATAACCAACAATTTTGCCATCCTTTTCCCCGACAAAACTTAAAACTCTAGGAAAAGCATTAAAGCTACATTGCATCCATTCAAATGAATGTTGTTGCCTGACGAAAGCTAGTTTATGAACATTAGCAACGCTTTCTAAATCATTTTTCCCCATGAATCTAATTTTCATACAAAGAGCCTAATTTGAATAAATATAGACACAATGACTTCCCACGAGGTGCTAGCCTCCAAACGTGGGTTAGTTATACAAAACAGAGCCATAATATATGTGTCAACAATATAAAACAGAGGCTAGCATGATTAAACATAACATACTTTTTATCGGCTTAGACACTCACAAGTCATTTACTCAGGAACAATCAGGAATGGTAGGTCTATGCCTACTGCAGGCTCAAACTTGCCGTTACTTACTCAAAAGCTTATGTCTCTTTCGAGGCAAAAGTAATCAACAGAAGATAATCTCATTGATTGGTAATATAGCATTACGGATGACGAGTAGACTTTGCATTCACTCTACTTGAAAAACCGCCCATAAATGAGCATACCGAGAATATTCTCATTCACGACGAGATTAACCAACATTTTTCAACACGTTAATATGAAGTACTATTTAGAGTAATTAATATACTTAATTAAAGGCTCTACTCAATTTTACATCTTACTGAGTAAATTAGAATTCGAAAAAATCAGACTTACTGTAAATCCTGTGCATAAAAAAGCCAGTAATCAAAATGATCACTGGCTTTTTTTATGTTGATTTTTTAAACTATTTTAAAGCTACCTTGCTTATTAATAGAAGTTAGCCTTAAATTCAACACCCCAAAAGCGAGGTTCATTAACAAAACCTGTTAAGTTGTTGAAATCGATAGCACCTGTAAGTTTCTCTTCATCAGTAATATTACGACCAAAAACAGCTACTTCGTATTCTGCGCCATCTGAGTACCATTCGTAACCAACACGAACACCACCTTCTAATAATGCATCACCGGTAAACTCTGTTGACTCGTATAAGAAGAAGTTAACTTCGCTGCGGTAAGACCAATCAGTGTAAACATAAAGTTGACCTTCACCCATCTCTTTCGTCCAACGGGCCGCTAAGTTTGAAATCCACTCAGGCGATTGTGGTAATGAGTTACCATCAATCAAGGCTAAACCGTCACTATTTAATGGTGAAGTTACCGTACAACCACCGCCACAACCAGGTACAGCAACATTGCTATCTTGCAATTCTGTGTGGTTATAACTTAGGCTAGCTGTTAACGCTAGGTTGGGGGTAATAAAGTATTCTGAGTCAAGTTCAAAACCATAACCTACTGATTTATCTGCATTGAGTAAACTTGCTACGTTACCCGTACCACCAACAGCAGTTAGCTGCTGGTCGTTAACAACGTAGTAATATACTGAGCCATCAACGCGAGCGGTGTTTTCTAAAAATACTGATTTGAAACCTGTTTCTACAGAATCTACTGTTTCAGAATTTGCTGTCGTTGAATTTGCCGAGAATAATAAGCTACGACCTTGAATGCTTGGCGCACGGTAACCGCGAGCTAAACGTGCATAGACGTTAGTTTCATCATTTAGTGTGTAAGTAGCACTTAAGTCACCACTGACTTGTGAGTCTTGCACATTATTACTTTCAGAAAAACTTGGCGCACCAAATGGTGACTGAACTAGTTGACCATCCCAGTCACGTTTATCATCTGAATAGCGTAAACCACCGTTGATGTTTAACTGATCAGAAACTTCATAATCAAGTGACGCAAAAACTGCCCACGCTGAAGTTTTCATTTGTTGTGTCGCAATACCATCTTGAACACCGCCGCCTAAGGTATTAAAACTTAAATTATTAATCGTTAAGTCTTCATCAAATAAGAAATAACCGAATTGATAATCTAACTTACCTAAATCGTTACTCGCGATACGTATTTCTTGGGTCAGTTGCTTATGATCTGGCATTTTAGCGCCAGTTTCAGAAGGGAAAGGAATAAAACCAGGTCCCATATAATTATCTAAGAATGCAGCACCGTAACCACCATCAATATCGCCTACTGAAAACATTTCAGCTGACTCATAACCAGTTACAGATGTTAAGGTATGACTACCCATATTGTATTCAATTTTTAAGCTAGCGCCTTTCATATCAACCGTTTGGTTATTACGAACAGCCGCATCTTGAAATACAGTTTCGCGGTCAAAATCATCAATTAAGTCATTAGTGCCAGGTTTAATGATATTGGCTCTGAAAACGCGTGAATCGGCTTGAGCATCACGATAATGATAGTTAAACAACGCAGAAAAGTCGTCATTTGGTTCCCATAATAGTTGCAAACGACCTGCAGTTTCAGCGTAACCGCCTAATTGATCTTCTTGCTCAAAACCGGGTGCTTTGTTGTCAATCCAATCATCACGGTCTTGTTGTAGTAATGCGATGCGTGCTGACAAAGTATCGGTTAAGCCACCACCAACAGCAACACGAAAATCAGTGCTACCAAAACTACCATATGAGCCAGAAATATTGGCATCAAAGTCTTGTGTTGGTTTTTTCGATTCTACTTTCACAATACCCGCTGGGGTATTACGACCAAATAATGTACCTTGAGGACCACGTAAAACTTCTACGCGTTCAATGTCGAACATTGGCATACCTTTAGTTAAGGCATTTTCTAATACAACGTCATCATAAATCAATGAAACGGGTTGTGATGCTAGCAAATCAAAATCTGTATTACCTAAGCCACGAATGTAAAAACGTGGGAACGTACGTCCAAAAGAAGACTCGATTAATAAGCTCGGCACTTTTGCAGACAGTGCTCTAACATCCATCCCTGAAGAACCTAATACTTCAAGTTTTTTAGCGGTAAGTGCTGATACTGAAATCGGCACATCTTTTATGTTTTCAGTACGCTTACGCGCGGTTACTTCAATAACTTCAACGCCGACAGCATCACTTTTATTAGCATTTTCTTGCGCTACAGCAGCGGTAGATGCGCCTGCACCACACGCAAAAATAGCCGCATTGACGCAAAGCGCGAGCGACGTTTTATTAAAAACATTCATTAAGTACTCTCCCAAGAACTGTTTATGTTTTGTGTAAAGATTTTATTAACCTGACATTCTATATTGAATGTCAGGTTATTAGTGTTGTTTCATAGCTCAAGATCAGACAAAAAGCTTGTACCATAAGGCATCTTATCTAATTTAAATAATTCTGCGATGGTTTGACCAATATCTGCAAAGGTACTACGTTCGCCAATATTAACAGATCGTATCTGTTTGTGGAATGCAATAACAGGTACATATTCACGTGTATGGTCATTACCATGCCAAGTTGGGTCACAACCATGATCTGCGGTTAAAAAAAGTACATCATTTTCATTCATAGCCGCAACCACTTCGGGTAAACGCTGATCAAAATTCTCTAATGCCAAAGCGTAACCTATCGGATCACGGCGATGGCCGTAGTCTTGGTCAAAATTGACTAAATTAGTAAATATCAGGCTATTGTCTTGTGCCGTATTGATATGTGAAATGGTCGCATCTAATAAAGCATCAATACCCGTGGCTTTAGTTTTTTCACTAATACCTTGGTGTGCATAAATATCGGCAATTTTACCTACACTGATGACATAGCCACCTGCTTGGGTAAAGGTGTCTAATACTGTGGGTGCTGGCGGTAAAATAGAATAGTCGCGTCGATTACCCGTTCGGGTAAAATTTTCAGGGCTGCTGCCAATAAAAGGTCTGGCGATAACACGGCCAACATTTCTGTCAGCAAGTAACTCGCGCAC
The DNA here is from genome assembly GCF_014077065.1 of Colwellia sp. MB3u-4. Lineage (NCBI taxonomy): Bacteria > Pseudomonadati > Pseudomonadota > Gammaproteobacteria > Alteromonadales > Colwelliaceae > Colwellia > Colwellia sp. MB3u-4. Next base: position 31,399 of record NZ_JACGVE010000086.1, read on the forward strand.
TGTTTCACAATATTTATAGAGGTTATCCAAACCAAAGTGTTCTTCATGAGCCGCCACCTGAAACACGCTGTCAGCTGAGGTATAACAAATAGGCAAGCCAGTGTTAATATGCGCTTGCCCTAGCTGGTTAATAATATCGGTACCTGATGCATGACAATCGCCTAAAATACCCTTATAGCCAGTGGCTTGATTGATTTTTTCAATCAAATCAGCGGGAAAGGCGTTACCTTTTTTTGGAAAGTAGTCCCAATCAAATAATACGGGCACTCCCATCATTTCCCAATGGCCACTTGGCGTGTCTTTACCTGTACTGATCTCAGCCGCATAACCATACGCACCCTGCACAGGTGCTTGCTTTGCCACAGGGAAACTAGCTTTACCCGCTTCAAAAGCGGCTTGCACTAAGCCCATTTTTGCTAAATTAGGTAATTTAATTTCACGTTTTTCGTGCTGATAAAAATGTCGTGCTAGGTTAGCAAAAGTATTGGCACTGATATCGCCAAAGTCTGCCGCATCGGGCGCATGCCCAATACCAAAACCGTCGATTACTAAAACTATTGCTCTTGCCATTTTAATTTCCCGTTATTAGATCGTTGCATTTTAACAAATTCTTCAAATTTATCCTCGTTTATAGCGATAAATTTCATGACCAAATGGTCAGCATGTGGTACTTTACCAAGCAATAAATTATAGACAATAGATATTTTATAAATATTTAAGGCACAGAACACCCTTTTGCCTAAATTTTAATGAATTTCAATATAATTAGTTCATAATATGAATGCGTTGACTTATTCACAACAGCATCACAATAAATAATAACTTAACCCTTTTTTAATCAAATTTTTAAGGCTCTCTGTTTTGCAAACCAATAAACCGACGATTATTGCGGTAACCGGTGCTTCGGCATCTGGTAAATCACTTTTTGCGCAAACTATTTACGATGAACTATTACCTGAGCTAGGGTCAAGTGGTATTGCTATTATCAAAGAAGATGCTTACTACAAGCATCAATCGCATCTCTCGATGGCTGAACGTATAAAAACAAATTATGATCACCCTAACGCTTTTGAACATAGTTTGTTGTCGCAACATCTAAGTCAGTTAAGTGCAAATAAAAGCGTTGATATACCCACATATTGTTATAAAACACATACCCGATTAGATGACACTCAACATTTAGCACCAACACCCATCATTTTAATTGAAGGTATTCTTTTATTTGCCGATCAAGAACTGAGAGACAAATTTGATATTAAAATATATATTGATACCCCGCTCGATATTTGTCTAGTGCGCAGAATAAAGCGAGATACCCTTGAACGTTCTCGCAGCATAGCGTCAATCACCGAACAATACTTAACCACAGTTCGACCTATGTACCACCAACATATACAGCCAAATAAAACCTTTGCCGATATTGTAGTGACACGTGGTGGTAAAAATAGAATGGCAATAGAAATGCTAAAAGCAAAAATTCGTCAACTCATGCAAAGACGTCTTTAAATTTGCACGATTTGAACAAGCAATAAAATTAAAAATTGATGTCATTAAAATAAATATAATAACGATAACAAAACAATTTATGAGGTAATTATGGAATTAGGTGCACTTAGAGGCGTCATTGGCATTTTCGCGTTATTGGCAGTGGCGGTCTTTTTCTCTAAAGATCGCAGCGCAATTAATTGGCGAACCGTAGGTTTTGCCTTTGCATTACAGATATTACTCGGTGCATTTGTACTTTATGTGCCCTTTGGTAAAGATATTTTAGGCTCGATAACCAATGGCGTTCAACAAGTTATTAATAGTGCACAAGCCGGCATAAACTTCTTGTTTGGTGGTTTAGGTACCGATGCCATGTTTGATAACGGCGTTGGCTTTGTTTTTGCTATTCGTGTATTGCCGGTTATTATCTTTTTCTCATCGCTTATCGCAGTACTTTACTACCTTAATATTATGCAATGGGTAGTAAAAATTATCGGCGGTGGCTTACAAAAACTATTAAAAACCTCTAAACCTGAGTCATTATCTGCCACAGCTAATATATTTGTTGGCCAAACAGAAGCCCCCTTAGTTATCCGCCCTTATATCGCCAAAATGAGTCAATCAGAGCTTTTTGCCATTATGGTCGGTGGTTTAGCATCTGTCGCAGGCTCTATATTGGCTGGCTATGCTGGTTTAGGCGTGAAACTTGAATACTTAATTGCTGCATCGTTTATGGCCGCACCTGGTGGCTTGCTGATGGCAAAATTACTCATGCCTGAAACAGAGGTCATTAACAATGATTACAGCGATGTAGAGTTGGCTGAAGCAGAAGCTAAACCGGTTAATGTTATTGATGCTGCTGCCACAGGTGCCGCTTCAGGTTTAAAACTAGCGGTTAATGTAGGCGCCATGTTGCTGGCTTTTATTGCAATTATCGCATTACTCAATGCTATGGTGTCAGGTTTTGGCAGCTTATTAGGCTTTGAAGGCGTAACAATTGAATGGCTACTGGGTTATATTTTTGCCCCTTTTGCCTACCTTATTGGCGTGCCATTCGACGAGATGTTGCAAGCAGGTAGCTTTATCGGCCAAAAAATTGTCGTTAATGAGTTCTTTGCCTACGTAAATTTTGTTGAAATTAAAGATACCCTTTCCCCAACAACTCAAGCGATTATTACCTTTGCTTTATGCGGCTTTGCTAACTTATCTTCCATTGCCATTTTATTAGGTGGTATTGGCTCAATGGCACCTAATCGTCGCCCTGACATTGCACGACTAGGTATGAAAGCCATGTTAGCCGCGACTATGGCTAACTTAATGAGCGCCGCTATTGCTGGGGTTTTTGTAAGTTTATAATTAACTAAAAGCTGTAAAGGTTTAGCTTTCAGTTTTAAGCTGTCAGCTCTCAGTTATTTGGGATTAGTTATTAGTGGGCAATTTGGGTTTTGAGGTGAAGATGAGTACTATTGAACAATACGCACAACGTGCACTTAACATGATGGATTTAACCAGTTTAACTGACGTTGAAAGTGCCGATGATATTATTCAGCTTTGTCAAAAGGCTAAATCACCTTGTGGTAACACTGCCGCTATCTGTATCTTTCCGCGTTTTGTGCCCTTAGCAAAAAAAACCTTAGCGGCACAAGGTACGCCTGAGATAAAAATTGCCACGGTAACTAACTTTCCACACGGTAACGACGATATTGATATTGCTGTAGTTGAAACTAAAGCCGCGGTTGCCTATGGCGCAGATGAAGTCGATGTTGTATTTCCTTACAACGCCTTAATAAAGGGTAATGACAGCGTCGGCTTTGAACTCGTAAAAGCCTGCAAACAAGCTTGTGGTAATAACACCAAACTAAAAGTTATCATTGAAACCGGTGAGCTTAAAACTGACCCGCTTATTATTCAAGCGAGTGAAATTTGTATCGCTGCCGGTGCTGACTTTATTAAAACCTCAACCGGTAAAGTTGCAGTAAATGCCACACCTAGGGCAGCCAAATTGATGCTAAAGGTCATTAAAGCTAAAAATATTGAGGTAGGTTTTAAACCTGCTGGCGGCGTAAAAAACGCTGAAGATGCTGCGGTTTATCTTGATTTAGCAGCTCATATTTTAGGCGCAGACTGGGCGACTAAAACCCGCTTTAGATTTGGCGCCAGCAGCCTATTAACCAACTTACTTAATACCTTAGGCTCGAGTAATAAAACGGCTGAGCCAACAAGCTATTAAGCACATTGCACCCAACAGATTAAATAGCCTCAACAACCCTAATTAGGATATCAATATAGCGATGGCGCAATTATATTTTTATTATTCAACCATGAATGCCGGTAAGTCGACTCACTTATTACAGTCTTCGTATAATTATCGTGAACGTGGTTTAAACACATTGCTGTTCACCGCACAAATTGATGACAGATTTGCCAAAGGCAAAGTCTCATCTCGATTAGGTATCCATGCTGACGCCTTATTATTTGATGATAAATCAAACATCTTCGAGCAAGTAAAATGCCAAATAAGTAGTAGAAAAATTGCTTGTATATTAATTGATGAAGCCCAGTTTTTAACTACACAGCAAGTTAGGCAATTAACCGATATTGTCGATGAATTAAAAACTCCCGTTTTAGCTTATGGTATTCGTACCGACTTTCTCGGTGAAACCTTTGTTGGTAGTGCAGCACTGCTCGCCTGGGCTGATAAATTAGTAGAGTTAAAAACCATTTGTCATTGCGGTAAAAAAGCAAATTTTGTTATGCGCTGTGATGAACATGGCAATGCGGTTAAAGGTGGCAAACAAATAGAAGTGGGTGGTAATGAGCGTTATGAGTCTTTATGTCGCCGGCACTTTAAAGCCCTTGTTTGGCATTAACTAAGCAACTACCCTATTTACATTAAACATAACTCGTAAAAAGGAATGCCATGGCATTCCTTTTTTGTTGTGCTTATTTCAATAGCGCTAATTTATTAATACGACTCTATTCATACAAAGTTTATTAAAACTAAGCGGAAATGGTTTGATAAATAACCGGTTGTTGCTCAGCCTGCTTGCTATCAATCACTAAAGCCCCTTGATACTGTAGACTAGCTAGTAGTGCTGAGCTTTCATCTCTAGCATGCACTCGAGCCACCACATCACCACGGTTAACTAAAGTGCCAATGGGTAATACTCTGTCAAAACCAACACTATGGTCAATTTGCTGACCATTTGCTGTGCGTCCACCTTTTAAGCCCACCACAGCCAAGCCAATATCACGGGTTTGCATAGCATTAATATAACCGTGATCTAGTGCAATAACATCTTTAATACATGCGGCGCGTTGCATTGAACGCCAAGGATCTTCCAGAAAGTCACTTGGGCCACCTAAGGCATGGATCATTTTACTGAATATTTCAGCTGCAGCGCCAGAGGTCAGTGCATGGTTAATTTTTACTAATGCGGCATCTTCATTATCCACAACTTTTGCGCTAACTAACATAGCTTTAGCTAATGCAACTACCACGCCATGCAAACGAGGTTCACGCAGCGAGCCAGTTAAATATTTAACCGTTTCGGCCATTTCCAAGGCATTACCCGCGGTTGCACCTAATACTTGGTTCATATCAGTGATAATAGCTTGTGTCGGTACACCGGCGCCATTAGCCACATTAACAATACTTTGTGCTAGCGCTTTGGCATCAGCAATATTTGACATCATAGCGCCGTTACCCACTTTGACGTCCATGACTAAAGTATCAAGCCCTGCTGCTAATTTTTTTGACAATATAGACGCAGTGATCAGGGGTATAGATTCCACCGTGGCAGTAATATCGCGTATGCCATATAAGCGTTTATCGGCAGGCGCTAAATTATCCGTTTGAGAGATAATCGCCATACCCAAATCTTTTACAATCGCTTTAAATTCAGCAATACTGGGTTGAACATTAAAGCCGGCAATACTTTCTAGTTTATCTGCTGTTCCGCCGGTGTGGCCCAAACCACGCCCTGCAATCATAGGAACATAAGCACCACAAGCGGCCACAATAGCCGCTAACATAAAGCTGACCTTGTCGCCAACACCACCGGTTGAATGTTTATCAACCACTGGGCCGTCTAATTCTGGCCACGACAACACATCACCTGAATTTTTCATCGCCATGGTAAAGTCGATAATTTCACGGGTTTGCATGCCCTTTTGAAAAATTGCCATGGCCATTGAACCGGCTTGAGCATCATTAAAATCTAAGTTAACTAAACCATCAACAAAGCTTTGAATTTGTGCTTGCGAGAGTGAACCACCATCACGTTTGGTACGAATTATTTCTTGCGGTAATAACATGAACTAAAATCCTTATTTTTCAAGTAAATCTTTGGGCGTAAAAGCATCAGGTAATAATTCATTAACTGTCCATTGCTTTTGATCATTGTTGTGATTAACCGCCATAACAAGTGCATCGGGCGCTAAAAATTCAACAATAACTTGTCGACAAGCACCACAAGGTGGCGTCAATTTTTCTTGATTAGTATAAATGACAATGGCTGAAAAGGCTTTTTCACCTGAAATAACCCCTTGGGCTAAACAATTACGTTCAGCACAAACGGTTAGGCCGTAAGAAGCATTCTCTACATTGCAGCCTTTCACTATTTTACCGCTAGCGGTTAACGCTGCCGCACCCACATGAAAGTTACTATAGGGTGCATAGGCGCTTTCAAAGCCCGCTTTCGCGGCATTAACCAATCTTGATATTACATTATCTTCAATATTTGACATTATAAAAACCTTTATCTGACCAAGTGGTCAACTTATGCTCTATCGTAATAAATCAGTAGGAGAAATGCAACTGAAAAAAAACGTTAAATAAAATCTATTACAGCCTATTGTAATCAACTTATTTATAGCAGGTTATTTAACGGTAAATTAAAAGATAAAAAAAAAGCCAACATTACTGCTGGCTTTGTTAGTCAGGTTTATGAATAATTAGAAGGTATATTTAACACCAATCTTCATAGACCATGCAGACTCACGATCTTGGAATCTAGCAGGCGTCTCTCCTGCAGAAATATTTGCACTTTCGTACACGTATTGACCGGCATCATTAATACTGTAATCGAGTAATTCTGTTGCAGATTGGCCAAATGGTAATTGGTAAACACGTGCAGCACCTTCATCAAAAATAGCTAATGCGTTTTTAATATCAACATAGAACAAACCTTTATGCCCAGCTAAGAACCCTGGAATTTCTTGTTCAAAGCGTAAATCCATCGTCGTTGTCCAAGGCGCTGTATAAGCATTCTTGTCAAGGTAACCACCATCAGAGCTAATACCCGCGGTTGCTAACTCGGCCATAATTTCGTCGTAGCTTAAGCCATTATCAAAATCGACCGCACCGTCACTCGCACCCGTTGGAATATAGGGTAAGTTTGCGGTAGTAAGATCTAAATTGCCTGATAAACCGTCACTGTCGTTATAACCTAACAAGTAACTAAATGGTCTACCTGATTTACGCTCCCAAAACATATGCATACCTGTGTTATAACCTTCAAACATTTCAGTATTATATGAAAGGTTAAACGTTAAACGATGTTTAACTTGATATGCTGATGTACCTATACCAGGATGCTCAGGGTCAATTACTGGGTTATAGTTATATGCAGTGTTTGACGAAGTGCCTGTGGCATCTACACGGTTGCGAATGGTTGAATGAGTATATGAAAAGTTAGCTTTAATACCGCTCTGCCAGTTCTTTGCAATGCTCAGTGTTTCAATTATCGTATGACCACCAGACGTATTGGTTAATAATACATCACGGGCATCTCTGTCAGCGATGGCAAAAGTGTAAATCGGACGACCTTCAACCGTTAAACCATTATTACCTTTTGAGGTATCTAATGTGCGCGAAAGATCAGACCAAGCCATATCTTTTTGAATGTCTTTGTAAAGCACTTCACCACTAATACGCCAATCGTCACCTAAACCTATGTCACTTAAATTAGCAACATAATCTGCGGCTAAACTATATTGCCACGTAGTAGGTATTTCAAAATTTGGATCAATGGCATCAATGTTAGAGTTTGGTCCACCTAACTCAGATTGTGCAATTTGATCTTGTGCGTGCTGCGGAATACCGCTTGGGTCTGCATCTTGTAAAAAGGTGTTTGCTGCAATGTCATCACCAAAACTACGGTATAACGCAATTCTAGAACCGTCATTACTGAACGCATTTGAGATGAATACATTGGGACGGCCACCACTAAACAGACCCGCGCCACCACGGATAGTCAACTCATCAGTTGCGCTCCAAGTAAAGCCAAAACGTGGTAGAATAATGTCTAAACCGTCAAGGTTTTCATTATTGGCATAAGCATAGCGATCGAAGAAGCTTTCATTAAAGTTTGGTGCCTCATCATTGACCGTTGATTCATAACGTAAACCATAAGTTACGTTCAGTGAATCATTGACATCCCAACTATCTTCAATATAAAAAGCGTGATTTTCAAGCGCAAATTCAGCGGCGGCATCATCACGATTTAAACTTGGATTATTTTGGTATTCAAACGAGTCAGCTTTACCCGCTTCAAAATCATCAATACTATCAAAATACCAAGAGCCTAAAAAGTGTTGCATAAAGAGGTTATAAACATCTACTTTTTCGTATTCCCAACCAAATGAAATCGCATGATCTTCATACAAATAATCACCACTGATACGAACTTGTAAGGTCTCATTGGTTAACTGGTTTGCGTGGCGACTGTCATCAGCGCCCAACATAATTTCGCCGCCATTAACGGTGTCAATTTTAACTTCACCAAATTCATAGCCACCTAGAGATACTTGACCGTTAACAGATTCTTTTTTCGAGACCTTAACTTCTGTTGAAAAGTCTTGATTCCAGTTTGAAAATACTTGAGCAACATAAGTATCGAATTCGTTAGAGCGATTATACCAATGAGAAGATAGATATAAGTCATCAGACCTACCTTCACCCTGATTACCGGCGCTATTACTAGAGCCATGAGCATAGGTAAAAGTCGCGCGATGATCTTCATTAATATTCCAATCTAACTTTAATGAATATTTTTCATCTTCTAGTGGAATAGAGTTATCCCAACTACCGGCATCATAACCATATTTACTTTTAGCAATATTGACCACACGATCAACTTCTGCTTGCGACACTTGGCTAACTTTGTTGGCTACATTTGAATCTGACGGGCCTTTGTCTACCGCACTGGGTGATTCAAAAGTTTCGTATGACGCGAAGAAGAATAGTTTGTCTTTAATAATTGGACCGCCGAAAGTTGCACCCCAAGTCTCTTCATCAAATTTTAGATCAATTTTATCGCCATCATCTGTTTCAGGTGTTCCTGCCCAAGCATCTTTAGCTTGCTCAATAAACATAGAACCATGAAACTCGTTAGTACCCGACTTAGTCACTACGCTAACTTTACCACCAGAAAAACCACCTTCTTTGGCGGTAAATGGCGCGATAGCAACACTGATTTGAGCAATTGAATCAAAAGCAATCGGAGAACGTTCTGTTGGGTAACCGTTACCTGCTAAACCAAAGTCATCGTTAAGGTTCACACCGTCAACCGCTAAGCTGTTATATTTAGGGTTACTACCTGCTAAAGATAAGGTATTGCCGTCATTACTAACAACGGCCATTGGATTTTGTCGAACAATATCTTTTAAATCACGGTTAAATGCAGCTGATTTAGTTAAATCATCACCGCTAAAGACACTTGATGAGCCTTTTGACGGGTCAAAGAATGTTGAAGAACCTGTTACCGCAATACGCTCAATATTAGTATCGTCTAATACTTCACTGATTCGAAATACATCACCTAAAGTAATGTAAATACCTTTAAGTGTTTTGTCGGCATAAATATCAGAGTCGATCGTGACTGTGTATGGACCACCAACACGTAAACCTTGTGCAGAGAAATTACCCGTGTCGTTAACTTTTAAAGTTTTACGCGTACCTGAAGGTTCGTGAACAATAGTAATCGTTGCATCAGTAACAACACTGCCATTGTTGGTTAGAATGTTACCGCGCATTGACGATGACGTATCATCAGCCATGGCCGATGTTGACAAACCAAGCGCAAGTATAACTGCGCCCGTAATCCTTGAGAGACGATGAATTTTCATCATATTATTCCTTGGTGTAAGTTAAGTTTTTATTTGTTAAGTGTTTTATGTAAGTTTTACTGAGCTCATTTCAAGCTATTTATTATTTTTTTAATACTATCTCGGTGAAATTAAAACAGAGTTTTCTTACATTATCATTACAAAATTTTACAGGTCACCTGCTGAGAATTTACATTTTTTAACTTCACAAAACAGCAAAACAAAGCGAATGCGCTTAAAGCTATAAATAACAACAGCCTAACCTTGTTTTTAAAACATGACTAAAAATAGCTTATAACTATAGTCACATTAAAACAGATTAACTATAACAAAAAATGATAAAAACAAACCATTTGGTCAAGATAAAATAAAGTATGATTTTATCTAAGTTAATAAAGGCCTGTATTAACTTAGATAAATTAACCATAGGTAAATTTATCTAAGTCAACTATTTTTAAAAATATCAAAAAATGCTGATGAAAGAAGACCAAACTTATTAAACAGTGTCTTAACACTATATTTAAACTAAACTGGCCAGTTTTTAACTCCTCAGCATGAGTTTATTGATATATGTAGCAGATTAACTCCGTAAAATTTCTAACAATTTTACCAGTGTTAATAGTAATTTTTTATCGGCTGAGCATAAGCTAACAACTGTAATATTGACCTAATAAAATAGTGTTAATGAATATAAAAATATAAAGAGAAAGGTTATTCGCGTGAGCAACAATACCAGCAATACCAGCAATGAAAAGCAAGGAAGTATTCGGGCCCGAAGTGAAGCTGTTATTTTAGCGGCTGCCCAAAAAGAGTTTATTCTCCAAGGTTTTAAAGGTGCTACCGTTCAATCTATTGCCGATAGCGCGAATCTGCCTAAAGCAAACGTATTATATTATTTCAAAAATAAAGAAAATATTTATCATGCGGTATTACAGTTAACCTTAGATACCTGGGATCAAGGTATTGGTGAACTTGATATTAACGATGGTCCTGTTGTGGCGATTGAAAAATTTATTGCTTCGAAAGTAAAAATGTCTTTTGAACACCCTCAGGCATCAAAAATTTATGCCATGGAAATCATACAAGGGGCGTTGCATTTAAAAGAGTTTTCTCGCACTTATTTACGCCAATGGGTAAGAGAAAAAGCTAAAGTATTTCAAGTGTGGATAGATAGCGGTGAAATGAAAAATGTTGATCCGGTAAAACTTATTTTCTTAATTTGGTCTTCAACTCAACATTATGCTGATTTTGAACAACAAATATTAACCATTATGAATCGTGCCGATTACGAAGAAGACGATGTAACCCAAGTAACCGAGTTTTTAACTGATTTTATATTACGGGGTTGCGGCCTAAAATAGGAATTTATATGCGAGTATTAAGCTATTTACTGACAACTACCTTGTTAGTCTATTCAGGTATTGCTATGTCACAAACGTCAAATAGTCCAAGTCCAACCTCTAGCCTACGCATTGCTACTTTCAATGTCAGCATGGAAGCATTAAATTACTTACCTGCAAAATTAGGCAAAGAACAAAAGCCCACAGGAAATGAGTTAGCCGTAGCGTTAGTAGAAAATCATCAACAAATTAAAAATATTGCTGAAATTATTCAACGCGTAAATCCTGATATTATTTTATTGAATGAATTTGACGGTAATGACCCTAAACATCAATCACTAAAACGCTTTTTAAGCGATTATTTAGCAAAAAGTCAGCAAGGTAAGACTGCGGTTAACTACCCCTATTTTTATCAAGGCCCAGTTAATACGGGTGTTGCTTCTGGTGATGACTTAAATAATGACAACAAAGTAGGTGAATTACCCAATGATGCCTATGGCTATGGGCTTTTTTCAGGGCATTTCGCCATGGCATTGTTATCTAAATATCCTATTGTGGAAGAGAAAATCAGAACATTTCAACTGTTTAAATGGCGCGATATGCCAAACGCCCTAATACCCGTAAATCCTGACTCAAAAACACCTTGGTATAATGAACAAGCCTGGAGTAATTTTAGATTATCATCTAAATCTCACTGGGATATACCACTGAACGTCAATGGTAATGAAGTGCACATTTTGGCAAGCCATCCTACCCCACCAGTATTTGATGGGCCAGAAGACAGAAACGGTAAACGAAACTTTGATGAAATACGTTTTTGGACTGATTACCTAACCCCGAGTGCTGCCAGTTATATTTATGACGACAATAAGCACTTTGGTGGTTTAGCTCAAGATAAAGCTTTTGTTATATTAGGTGATTTAAATGCCGATGCTATAGAGGGCAGTGCAATAAAGTCGGGCATTGAGCGCTTAATCAATCATCCCCGTGTTATTGATGCCAAGCCAAGCAGCGAAGGTGGAAAGTTACAGCGAAATAATAATGCCAATGCAAAATATCACACGGCATTTTGGGGCATGCGAGCTGATTATGTTTTGCCTGCAAAAGCACAATTTAACGTACTTGGCTCAGGTATATTTTGGCCAAAAGAAAATGAAGCTGAGTTTCGTTTAATTAAAGACCGTGCTGCCTCGTCAGATCACCGACTTGTTTGGGTGGACCTAGCGTTTAAAAATCCAATTAATAAATAACTGTTCTATATCAACCGAGTTAAATTCGACAGAGTTAAATTCAACAGAGTTAAGCAGTTATATTTACCAATAATATTTAACGGAAATCAATATGAAAAAATTCATTCCAACCTTATTAACCAGCTTGATGATCTTGTCTTGTGGTCAGCTACAAGCATCTGATGATGCTAAAACAAGCACTATTGCAGACAGTAGCCCGAAAAATATCATTATGATTATTGGTGATGGTATGGGCCCAGCATATACCAGCGCCTATCGCTATTTTCATGACGACCCTAATACAGCTGAAATAGAACAAACAGTTTTTGACCGTCACTTTGTCGGTAGTAGCAGTACCTATCCAGCTGCTGAGTCAGGTTACATTACCGACTCAGCGGCTAGCGCTACTGCATTATCAACCGGTATTAAAAGCTATAATGGCGCTATCGGCGTCAATGTTAACAAACAGCCCGTTGAAACCGTTTTGGAATATGCCAAACAAAGTGGCAAAAAAACCGGTGTTGTGCTTACCTTGCAAATTAATCACGCCACCCCTGCGGCTTATTTAGCTCATAATGTTCATCGCTATAATTACAATGCTATTGCCGACAGTTACATTGATGATGGCATCAAAGCCGACTTATATTTTGGTGGTGGCTGGAAATACTTTATTCGTGAAGATAGAAATATTGTTGATGAGTTTATAGAATCAGGTTTCCACTACATTGATAAATATAGTGAAATAAGCACTATCCCAGCAAATAAACCCGTACTAGGTTTATTTGCTAAAACTGGTTTACCTTGGGCCTTGGATGATACTAACAAGTACCGTTTATCCATGATGACACAAGCGGCAACAAAGCAATTAGAAAATGATAACGGCTTCTTCATGTTAATTGAAGGTAGCCGAATTGATTATGGCGGACACGCTCGAGATATTGCCGCCGCTATGCATGAAATGGACGATTTAGCCAAAACCTTAGAATACCTTGAAACTTATGTTAAAGAACATCCAGATACCTTAGTGGTGATCACAGCCGATCATAGTACTGGTGGCTTAAGTATTGGTAAAAAAACTGAACGCTCTAACGCTAATATCAACAGTAAATATTTATGGAAGCCAGAATTTTTACGCAGCATGACCGTGTCACCAGAAACAATAGCAAAACGTTTTATGGATAAGGAATTATCTCTGACACAACTGGGTGAGTTGCTGTCATTTAAAATAACAGCTGCAGATATGGAAAATTTACAACAAGCTAAACTTGCTGATCACCAAATTGTTAAGCAATTTAAATTATTAGCTGCTGATGTAAAAAAAGCTAAAAGAAAGCCTAGACCATACCAGTCTGTACTTAATGTTATCACCAAAATTATTGATATAAAAACCAACACAGGTTGGGGATCAATTAGCGCTTCAGGTACCCATACCGGTATCGATGTGCCTGTATTTGCCTTTGGCAAAGGCAGTGAAATGTTTTCAGGTTTTCAAGACAACACTGACATTGCCAAGAAAATTTTCACCCTATTAGGTAAAAAATAAAACAGCGCTATACCTACAAAAAAAGTAAAGCAAAACAAAGCAAAAGGCCGAGTAGTTTATAAATTATTTATAACTTGCTCGGCCTTTTGCTTTACTCTGTCCTGAAATGTGTTTTACCTGCAAGCGTATATTAGAACCTGTTGTGTAGACATGTCATAAAAAATGAGAATCGCGTCACGAGGTGAGAAAAATTAACATCATATGTGACTACGAATAATGTTTGAGACTACTAATCACTAAATTAGATTAACTGCTAATGATCACTTTTGCCACATAGAAGACCTAATTCACGCGTAAATTTATCTCCATAAATAGTCCGATTTTCTACTACAGGCCGCGTTCAGAATGAATTTATAACGCTAATTAATTGCGTGTAAAAATCGTTAGCTATTGGTTGTTCTTTAGGTCAACTGATCGCTAACAGATGACCTAGATGAGTTAATTTTAATTACTCCTTTTTCTTGCAAGCGCTACTCTCAATCTAATGTCTGCTACATGCTGGGATAGATGACATTAGCATATATTCCCTAAGGCGCTTTCGTCCACAATATTACTATTAGGCTAACATCCACTGTATCGGTTAAAATGTTCCTTATAGATGGTGACTGAGTCATCTATGGCGAAACAAAAAGGTAAAAAGAATTGGAAAATACACAGCATAATTGGACCACTTGTCAGGAATGTCAGGGACGCAGCAAAAAAAGGAGAAAGCTGCGCAAAAAAGTGAAACTCAGCTTTCAAAAAGCGTTAGCGCACTTTGAAGAAATGAATGCCCAAGGCACGCCCCCCGTTCAACCGAAAGGTCACCTCTATGATTGTTTGAAATGTAGCGGCTCTGGCTTAGTTCAATCAGCTAGTCATCCTACAGCCGATACAGAAAACTACCCACACGTTGCTATTATTGGTGGTGGCATAGGTGGAGTAGCTTTGGCGGTAGCATGTAAACACCGCGGTATTCCTTTTACACTTTATGAACGTGATAGCGGCTTTGGTGCTCGCTCTCAAGGTTATGGCCTCACGTTGCAACAAGCAAGTAAGGCAATCAAAGCATTAGGCATTTTATCACTAAAGCATGGCGTAATTTCTACAAGACATGTGGTACACACCACCGATGGCAAAGAGATTGGAGAATGGGGCATAAGAAAGTGGTTGCCGTCTGAGATAAAGACCTCTGTGAAACGCAGAAATATACATATCGCCCGCCAATCTTTACGCTTTGCTTTACTTGAGCAACTGGGTGGTCATGAGACTGTTAAGTGGGATCACCAATTAGTTGACTTTAAGGAAACTGACGGTGCGGCCGTTGATCTGATCTTTAAAGTTAACACTAAAGGAAAGACCAAGAACGAGAGCAGCGCAGAAATAAAGCATGTTAAGGCCGATCTACTTGTGGGTGCCGATGGTATCCGCAGTTCGGTACGAAAATTATTGATTGGAGATGATATAAAACCACTACAATACCTAGGTTGTATTGTGATTTTAGGTATCTGTCCTTTGGCTGATCTCAACGGGCTTGAAAGCCCTTTGCTCGACTCGGCTACGGTATTTCAAACCGCCAATGGCCATGAACGAATCTACATCATGCCTTATGATTCAGAGTCGGTAATGTGGCAACTTAGCTTCCCTATAACAGAGGAGAACGCTAAAGCCTTGAGCGCTAAAGGTCCTCAAGCACTTAAAGAAGAAGCCTCTAAAAGATGTCAGTGGCATGATCCCATTCCTCAAATTTTATCAGCTACTAAGTCAGCGCTAGTTTCTGGTTACCCTGCTTATGACCGTGAAT
This sequence comes from Colwellia sp. MB3u-4, assembly GCF_014077065.1. Lineage (NCBI taxonomy): Bacteria > Pseudomonadati > Pseudomonadota > Gammaproteobacteria > Alteromonadales > Colwelliaceae > Colwellia > Colwellia sp. MB3u-4. The sequence continues at coordinate 46,888 of NZ_JACGVE010000086.1, forward strand.
TACTTAATGCAGAATTGTTGGAAAAAGCAGGTAAAGTAACCTTGATCGGCGATGCAGCCCACCCGATGAGTCCATTTAAAGGGCAAGGGGCGAATCAAGCGCTGTTAGACGCGCTATCATTAGCTCGGGGTATATCCATAGGATGTAGACCTATGTCTCAATGGCGAGAAGCGGGTGTAAGAGCAAGTGTATTAACTGAGTTTGAAGCAGAAATGTTGACCCGCAGTGCTTCTAAAGTGAAAGGCTCAGCAGAGGCGGCACAGTTCCTACATTCCGACGTTGTACTTCATGAAGGTGATGAACCAAGAGGACGATGTTTGCTCAGAGAAGAGGCATAATATCAAACAAGCGCCATATTAATACTTGTTCTTTATGGCTATGAGCGTGTTACTTTTTAAAGCTATCTGTTTTTAACGTCAAGCTGCGTTTTATCGCATAATGATCTGACCAAGTAAACTGTTCAATAGGCTCACGCGTGCAAATAATTGCAGATTTTGATATCCACAGGTGAGCAATCGCCAAAGTAAACAAGATAGGCAAATATGACTTGTTTGGCGATGAATTGACAGATTGGCTATCTCGCTGAGTGCCCCGAAGCGTGATAGACCAAAGCGCTGCTTTAATGACTACTTAGGCTAACTGTAAATGTTCATTTATCGAATTTGAACGGCAGCTTTGAGCCTTGAAGCGGTCATTAGGATTGAAAAAAGAGAAACCACTAAACGCTCATTTTTTTTGTCCCATCAAAATAAGCATAATAATTTTCTGATGATTTGTGACGTTATGACTGTTTTTCTTACTCGTTTTGCCCCGAAAAATAATAAATTATTTCACATGTCAGCCTACACCATCTATCAAGCCAGATAATCCATTCTCGACATTTTTGAAGAGCGATAGTTGTACTATTTAGCTAAGCCTTTTGGCAACTAACGTCTGCGGTAAACAAGTTTAAAAACACTGGGTATCAAAGCATAAAGCTATGGCTAGTTCACAACTCATCTAACTATGACTAACCCAACATGATGCTAATAAATGTTTGAAGCGTTTATTTAAAGCGAACTATCGAGCCTGCCATTGTTGACAGTAAAACGAAGATATTTATGATCGACTATTTAATATATAAGAGATTTTTTATTTGCATTTTTAATGGTTAAAATTCAAAACGATTGAGTTATAAAATTTATAAGGTGAATACCTACTGAGTAAATTTTATAGCTTGTATTTAGGCATTTTTTCGCATGAAAAAGTAGAACGCTTAATTAATCAAATGGCTATAACCATAGCTTATTCGCTTGTTTCATCGCTTATTATTCGCTGGATTGAAAAAAATTTATAGTATTCTTTGACTTATATTAGATATGCCGTTTATATTCTATTAAGCTCAATGACCGAAACTTAAGCTCAAAAAATATCCGGTCTATCTTTTTACATAATGAAAATTATTACTAAACTAAAAGGTGATTTACCATGCTTCAATCAGTTGGTTTGCGCGATTATATGATCACTAACCCAATCAAGGTCAAGGAGGATGATAATTTATTAGATACGATGAAAATCATCATAGATAATAAAGTCTCAGGGGTTTGTGTAATAAATGAAAAGAAAGTCCTCGTAGGCGTACTTTCCGAAATGGATTGTTTAGCCGCCATACTCGAAAGCACTTACAACAATATTGGTGTTGGTTTAGTGAGTGAATATATGACTAAAGAAAATATAGTTGTTGCTCACCCTAGTGATGACATTATCAATGTCGCTCAGGACATGCTACTAAAAAAACATCGTCGTCGACCTGTGATTGAAGATGGTAAGTTGGTTGGGCAGGTTTCTTGTCGGCAATTACTGACAGCAGTTAATAAATTTAATAAGTAAATTTCTTAACTTTATTAAAAGTACCATGTTTTTTATCACAGTACGGGCAAATAAGAGCAGTGACTTTATCTTCATTGATGGTTTGTTAGTCGCTTACACTGTTTTAGGCTTTATCAAACATAAGCCATGGTGCAGCATGCTTTAGCCATAATTGCTTATGTTTGATAAAGCCCATTTTTGATTGATGTAGCTATCTGATTAGCGACATTAGAAAGTGTTTATTTATCGCCTTGTTCACTGAATTTGACCGCTTTATCGGCGATTGAGTATGTAAAGCCTTTGGATATTAAATGCCGTAGCGCTTTTTGCTTTAATTTCATATCGTCAATAGGCTCTTCGCCAAACTTTCTGATCTTTAATGAAAGCGCCTTAGCAAAATAATCATCCTCAGACGTTTCTAACGCCCCAACACAGTCATTAATGATCTTGGATGCAAATCCCTTTACATACAATTTTTCTTTGATTTTATTAGGGCCAATATTTTTTTCTGATAAACTTGTCGTTAAGCGTGTTGCATAACGAAAATCATTAATAATGTCATGTTCTATCAGATAATTAAGTGCTGGCTCATTAAATTGAGTATCATCTTTAAACAACATATTGGCTTTTTGAAGTAACGCTTTTGCGGAGTAATCTCCATACCTTTCAATCATCCAAATCATATAAGATTTGACCCGATCATAAGAAATCACTTGTGGCTTTGCCTCTTTTTTACTTGTTTTTTTATACATGTGGCTACTTTGTTACTTTCAAAATCGGGTTTATTATAAGTCAATCTTGCTTATACCAATTTCATTAATTAGGTGGTCTACTTTATACGCAGGAAAAATGGCCAAATATAAGGTATTTATTTAATAACTAGTTGTTCTAATTATTAAATAAATAACGCAGTAGTTGGTTATTTTAACCAGTAAAAATCATCAGATAATTAGTGATATTGGTATTAAACGCTTAGGCATTAAATGTCTATCAAGGTTTGCATCTAAGGCCAATAAAATTGGCCTTAGATGATAATTAATTTTGATTACTACATTGCCATGCATTTAAATAAGATGAGTTAACAATAATGCCATCAAAGCCTTGTTCTTTTATCTTAATTAAACTTTTGAAGGCTTGACGATAGTCTTGATAAGCACCTGTCATCAACGCCACCATTTGCCATTCAAATGAATAACATAAATGATAATAATCGCTTAATGACCTGTTTTCTGTTGCAAATCTGATAACAGAACGTTTATGTTTATATACGCCATACTGAATATAGACTTGGTTATTTTCTGTCTGTAATTGATGATTTAAATTAATATTATAATCACTTAGCCACTCGCTCGGTAAAAGCTTAAAGTACCAATGTGGTTTTTCTGGCGTTAAAATATGCTCTGCAACTTTGATATTGTGCATATTAATATTTTTTTCAGCTGTGCTATCTGTTGCTTCTATATCGTTTTTTTTGTTTGTTTCATCTGTATTGCTTGCTAATGTTATAGCGAGGTTTTGCCCGTTTTCTTTAAATTCTGCACTATCATTAAGTGCTAGAACATTTGCTTGTCTGGTGATCTCGGCTTGCGTGTTATTCTCATCGTCAAACGCAGACTTTACTGCTATTGCTTTTGGCGCTAGTTTCTCTGTGTTTATATTATTGACTACATTTATTGTTGGCTGTGTTGAGCTATTATAAATATTTGACAATTTTTCTAGCAAAGGGGCTACTTGCGGGCCTAAAAGTAATCCGGCCATTAAAGCAATGAACAGTTTAAAGTTAATTGATTTGAAGTTAAATAAGGCGATTTTTGACTTAAGAGTGAGGTTTTCATCAAGATTAATAGGGTAAATTTTACTTTGATAATATTGGCTAATTTCCCCTGAGCTATATAATTTTTCTAATAAGGTATGTCCCCATAATTCAATAGTCAATAATGAGCTACCATAGCGTTGCCATGCCAGTAGCTGTCCTAACAAGCCATGTATATCCGTTGAAATCAAATCAGCATTTTCAAATGCCCAAATAGTGATAACTTCTTTGTCTTTGTTCTCAATTAAATACTGCTTGGCATTTTCAAGGAACTGTTGGTTATTTTCTATTGAGGAAAACTGATCGATACCCGCCGTTACTAAGACACGAGTTAAATCATCGAGGTGCTCAATTTTTCCTGGTAAAAAAACAACTTGATGATGTTCAGGGATATTTTCAATATAGGTTTTTTTTAAACTCGCTAACAGCTTTTCAGATTTGCTGGTAATAACTCGGCAAACTCCTGTTTCTATCACAGAATATAAAAGTTGAAATAAACCTTTTCTTATGGGTGAATCATTATTCATTCAACTCTCTTATATCAAGTACTATACATAGAACACGGATCACAACTTACTTTGCCATAATGCTGACTATAATTATGATTTCTCACATATTACAACAAGGCAAAGGATGAAAACAAGTAAACTGTTTTGATCATCCCTCACTCGTTGTGTTCGGGTATGTTTTAAAAGCAGTAAAGCATTAAGCGTTTGATATTTGGCCTTTGATCTTTATAACCCGTATCAGGATCTGTTAGACAATAATATCCGTTGAAAATACGGCTAAACGATGATGTTCAAAAGTGCTTGCAGGCAAACACTTTATTGTACTTTATCAGTGCACGCCTAAAAAATGCTAACGTGTGCTGTTTTACCCTAATAATTAAGGAAAAAGATAATTCAATGAAAAGTGCTTTATCTTGCGATAAGTTGTAGCGATGCAAAATAGGTCATGCTCATAGCCGCTAGAAAACGGCTTTGAATCAATTTATGATTAAATTCAAAGTCCGTTTAAAAGGCTTTATTTAACATTAGTCGTTAAACAAAATTTGCTACTGACTCTTAAGTTAAGTCACTTGCTATTTTTAAGTTCACTACTGCAATACTAACTTGACAGATTAATGATACAAAATGCTCTTAACTACCTTGTTGCTCAAGCACTTGATTAAAATGCGCAAAGCCTTGTGCTAAATCGTCAATTAAATCATCAACATTTTCCAAACCCACATGCAAACGAATCAAGGGAAATTGATATGGCCAAGTGGTTGCAGTACGCATATTATTAACCTTTGAAATACCTAAAACAAGGCTTTCAAACCCCCCCCACGAATAACCCATTTTAAAATGTTCCATGCTGTCTAAAAATGCCGTTAGTGCCGCTTGATTCCCCTTGTTTAATACAAACGAAAACAAACCATTTGAGCCGGTAAAATCACGCTTGAATGCTTCATGACCCGGGCAAGATGGAAGCGCTGGATGCAAAATAGTTTCAACTTCTGGGCGCGTTGACAACCAATGCGCTATTTTAAGTGCACTGGCCTGATGCTGCTGTAAACGTACGCTTAATGTTCTAATACCCCGCATGGCTAAGTATAAGTCATCAGGAGAGGTACATTGCCCCATAATATAGCTGCTTTCACGCAGTTGTGGCCAATGCTCAGCGTTTGCTGTTGCGGTACCTAACATGACATCTGAATGGCCAACAATATATTTTGTCGCTGCTTGTATTGAAACATCGACACCGTAGTCAAAGGGTTGAAAATTTACCCCTGCTGACCAAGTGTTATCTAACATCACGATACAGTTGTGCCTATGAGCCACTTCAGCGATGGCGGGAACGTCTTGCACTTCCATGGTAACTGAGCCCGGTGATTCAAGAAACACCACCCGGGTATTCGCTTTAATTAACGCTTCGATACCTGAACCAATCAGTGGATCATAATAGGTCGTTTCAATACCTAGCTTAGCTAATATTTTATCGCAATAATCACGGGTGGGTTCATAGGTGCTATCAACCATTAAGATATGATCGCCCGTTTTAACAAAGGCTAGTATGGCATTAGTGATTGCCGCAGTACCAGACGGATATATGGCACAACCTGCGCCACCTTCTAACTCGGTCATCGCATCACTAAAAGCGAACGATGTTGAAGTACCACGACGGCCATAAAACAACACCTGATTAGTTTTATTTGCTGTGGCATGCTTCATTTCTTTGACCGAGTTAAATACTACGGTAGACGCGCGCTCTACGGGTGGGTTAACGACACCGCGTGTCCATTGGCTTTTGCGGCCGGCATTAATCAGTTTTGTTTCTTTTTTCATCTCTAGGTTACATTCCACGGTTGTATTTTTTGGATATCGCTCGATAAGGGACTTATCCTTTTGACATCAAGCAGCGCTGACCATTCACCAAGCGGCTAACTCATTTTTAACTTCAGCTTGCTAACGTTCACACTTTTCAAATTCATTATAGCTATCTAGCCATCTATAGGTATTTGTATCGCGAATTAAGTAAAGAAGCACGCTTTATTTTGTCATAACATAGTCGTGAACAGTATTAAGCACATAAAAGAGTATCATATCAGTAGTAGCCATTTGATTAATTAATACCAATCTCACTAATTATCTGATCATTTTTACGGGTTAAAATAACCAACTACTGCGTTATTTATTTAATAATTAGAACCACTAGTTATTAAAATAAATGCCTTATATTTGGTCATGTTTCCTGCATATAACGTAGACCACCTAATTAATGAAATTGGTATAATCAATTTTTTCTGAACTCAATTAAATACCAGCTATAACTTGTAGTTAGAAGTTAGGAGATAGGAGTTATTCACCTTATAAATTTACCCCTTAAGCACTTTAACCCTTAAGAGCAAAGCAAGCATTAACTGGGTATAACACTATCAGTTGCCACCAGTGTTAATCAGTTAGCTCAATTGTCCGTTTTAGCGCTCAAACAAGCTCATTTGTCTATTGGTGATTTCATCAAAACTGGTATTAATAAAAGGTAAAATAGCATCAGCTACCGCCAGCAATTGTCGGTCAATGTAAAATTGATAATCCAAAGCAGCGCTTTGACAGCCTTTAGCTTGTGGGCCATTGGTGGTCATTAGATATTCAATCCACCCTTTATTTTGATACTTAAGAGGTTTTCCCTGTTGCTGATAAATTTCATCGGCTAGCCTTGCTGCTCTGACATGTGGCGGCACATTTTTAACGTAAAGTTCAAGCTTTCTGCGCAATCGTTTACGATAATAAAGTAGGTCATCATGCTTACCCGCTAAGGTATCAGCCACCATTTGCTTGATGTAATCCGCAACCGGTTCGTTATTAAAAATTTTCAAATACAAAGTACGTTGAAATTGCTTGGCTAATTCGGTCCAATCGGTGCGAACACTCTCTAACCCTTTAAAAACAAGTTGTTGTTGTTCGCCCTTTTGTACTAAACCTGCATAGCGTTTTTTTGTACCTATATCTTGGCCACGAATGGTTGGCATTAAGAATTGACTAAAGTGGGTTTCAAATTCAATATCAAGCTCGCTAACAATATTAAACTGTTCTTTAAGTAATTTTTGCCACTTTTGGTTAATGTAATCTTGTAAAATTTTACCAAGCGCCCTACTCTGCTCTGCGCTTTGGTGGTCACCGACATGGACAAATATTGAGTCGGTGTCGCCGTAAATAACTTGATAACCTTTTGCTTCAATCCATGATTTAGTGGTTTTTAGTATGCTATGGCTGCGTTTCGTAATTGAGCCAGATAACCGGGGATCAAAAAATCGGCAGCCGGTTGAGCCTAAAACACCATAAAATGAATTCATAATAATTTTTATCGCTTGTGACAACGCAGCATTTTTATCTCTTTTGGCAATATCTCGCTCTTTCCAAAGCTCAGTGATGATATCGGGTAGAAAATGCTGTTCTCTTGAAAAATAAGCCCCGTCAAAACCCTCTATGGCTGCTTCTGGTGATTTTAAACCTTCAATCAAGCCCATAGGGTCAATATTAAAACTGCGGATAATACTGGGATACAGGCTTTTAAAATCTAACACCAGCACATTTTTATAAAGCCCAGGGGTAGAGTCCATTACAAAGCCGCCCGGTGATTCAAAGCCTTGATCACCATCGCCCATATTAGGCGCAATATAGCCACTACGATGTAATTTAGGCAAATATAAGTTGGTAAAAGCGGCGACAGAGCCACCGATTCTATCAATGGCTAAACCCGTTAGCTGTGCCCTGAGCATGGCAAATTCTAATAACTGCGTATGCTGAAAAATTAACAGCACTAAGCGACAATCTTCTAAATTATAAATTGCTAGCGCTGTTTTATCATGATGAAAATTATTAGTTATTTCTTGAATTCGGTGATCAACATCGTCAACTTTTTTGCCAATACCTAGTAGCGTATTCGCAACATTGTCGAGTGAAAAACTGGGAAAATTATAAGTAGCACTTTTCAGTAAGTCGATACCATCGAGCACTACGCGGCCATTAATTTCAATAAATTGCTGTTCACTACTTTGATTTTTACGCCAATGAGGTGCTTTTTTATCTCGACCAATCGTAAACTTAAGACCATATAAATCAAAACGTTTTTGTAATAAAGCAAAATCAAAATTAATCACGTTCCAACCCATAATAATATCAGGGTCGTGTTGAGTAAACCAAGCGAGCAAGCTCACTAATAATGCTTGTTCATTAGCTTGCCAAACAATATCAACAGCACGGGTAGCTTGTTGCTCGCGGGCTATTTCTTCTGCATTGGCAATCATCAACACTTGCTGACAATGCTCGCTATATAGCCCGATAGAATAGAGTTCACCCGACATTGAACATTCGATATCAAGCGATACGCTCGACAGTGCAATGTCAGTTTGTTGCGCTTTATCAATGCGTTTACATTTCACCTGTTCAAAGCGCTGGTAAGTTTGATTATCGGCTGAAGTCACGTTTACTGGCTGACCAGCAAAGGTGATATCGGCGGTAATAAAACGCTCCATTAAAAAACGATCATCTGGGCGAATGTCGTCTTCATAACACTTAATACCTTTTTGCTTTAGTAGAGCACGGGCTTGGTAAAAATCACGTAAGGTCAAAAAATATACTGCCGCCACCGCAGCTTGATTAAATGCTTTTAGCGCAAGCGATTTTATCTCATCAAGGTTAATACCTTGCTTAGCTAAAACTTCTCTAACATGAGTCATATCACTAACTTCGACAAAAAAAACCGCACGTTCGTTATCAATAATCAGCTGCACTGGCCCTTGTGGCGTTTTCAACCACAGGGTAATTTCAAGGTGATTGTTTCTGTCTGCCGCATTTCGGGTCAACAGAAAACCACGAGTGCTCGCTAACGATTGAACTACGTCAGGAAGGTTTTCAGGAGAAAGTTGCATTAATGGTTCTAATTACTCATGACAAACTGTTAATATATACAGCAGTGTAAATCATCTTTTGTCGATAGGAAACTACAGCCGCGATGTTAAGCGATAAAATTAAACAAGTTATTAGAACCTCCTATAAAAGCATAGGTGAAAACCTCACCAACTTTAACCCGCGCCAACAGCAAACCTTTTTAATTGCTGAAATTGCCAAAACACTGGCGGGTGATTACGACAAAGTACGCAAAATTATCACTATTGAGGCGGGCACAGGCACGGGGAAGTCTTTAGCTTATGCGCTTGGCGCTATTCCGTTAGCGTTAAATCGCAACAAAAAAGTCTGTATAGCGACCGCCACCGTGGCATTGCAAGAACAACTGGTTGATAAAGACCTGCCCTTTCTAAAAAAATACAGTGGTTTAGACTTTAACTTTACCTTAGCAAAAGGACGCCAACGTTATGTTTGTCGGCAAAAACTCGCGCAAGCGGTGGCGAATGACGACAGCCCGCAAGCCGGTTTTACCTTTGCAGAAAAACCTCAAGCGAGTGATATTCGAACCTTAAATAAGATGCACCAAGCGCTCAATGATAATAGTTGGCCCGGCGATATTGACGCTTGGCCAGAGTCGGTTAATCATCACATTTGGCAACAAATACAAGCCGATAAACATAGTTGCTTAAAGCATGTTTCAGAGCATAGTCATTGTCCATTTCATAAGGCCAGAGAGACCATGGACGCTGCTGATGTCTTAGTGGTCAATCATAGTTTACTCTTGGCTGATTTAGAACTGGGTGGCGGTAAGATATTACCGGCTCCTGAAGACACTTTTTACATTATTGATGAAGCGCATCACTTGCCAAAAGTAACACGCGATCACTCCAGTGCAAACCTGACGCTTAAGGGCGCGATTGACTGGCTGAGTAAATTGCCAGAAACCGGTGATAAAATTGCAAAATTGGTTAACTCAAATAGCGCAATTTCTCCCTCAATAAAAATGGCTGACGATTGCCAAGATATATTAGCTGACATGCAAAAAGTGCTGAGTTTTATTGATAATAATCGCAGCCTTTATTTTCACCAAGCGGTGAAAAATAGCAAACAGATGCAGATGCAAAACCAAGCACTGCAATTTCGTTTTGAAAACGGCGTTATTCCGCAATCATTAAAGGATTGGGCGGAAGATTTAACCCAGAGTTCTAAAAAATGTTTAACGCATTTAAACAAGCTTTATAACCTGCTGATGGAATCGGTGAAAGACGGTGATACGCAAATGTATTTAGCCGAACCCTTGTTGGCCGAATCTGGCTTTATGATCCAACGCTTGGAAAATTTTAATGCCTTATGGCAAATGTATGCCAAAACGGATAGCGACAAAGGTGCCCCTATGGCGCGTTGGCTGGAGCAAATTGAAGGTAAACGTAGTGACTATTTAATGAGCGGCTCGCCAATCGAAGTGGGTTTCACCTTAGAAAATATGCTGTGGTCAAAATGTGAAGGCGCAGTGTTGTGCTCTGCCACTATTCTCGCTTTAAACTCGTTCGATCATTTTCGCCGACAAGCGGGTTTAAGAACCGATGATGGCAGCCAATACCAAAAAGTTGACTCACCCTTTGATTATCAAAACAACGCGCAGCTGATCGTGCCTAAAATGCAATATGAGCCGAGTGCGGATCAGTTTACTGATGAATTAATTGCCAAGTTGCCTGAACAAATCAAACGCGGTAAAGCGACGCTAGTGCTGTTTTCCTCTTATTGGCAAATGGACAAAGTGGTGACCGCCCTGCGAGAACAAACCAAACTCAGTATTTTGGTGCAAGGCGAGCAGTCTCGACAAAAAATCATTGAAACTCATAAAGCCCTTTGTGACAAAAAAGAAGACAGTATTATTTTTGGTACGCAAAGTTTTTCTGAAGGCTTGGACTTACCCGGTCATTATCTCACTAATGTGATTATTACCAAGTTGCCGTTTTCGGTGCCATCATCGCCAGTAGAAGAGGCTCAAGCAGAATATATCACGGCTAAAGGCGGCAATCCGTTTATGTCTATCTCAGTACCTGAAACCTCGAAAAAGCTGATTCAAGCGACTGGACGACTACTGAGAAACGAAAAAGATTATGGTGTTATTATACTAATGGACCGGCGTGTGGTGAATAAACGTTACGGTAAAGACTTATTAAACTCTTTACCGCCATTTAAACGTATTATTGAGTGAAACGAGGCCTAGTTAAGAAACTATACCGGTTTAATTGGGTATAGTTTCCAATAAATTAGCATTTAACTATTTACTACAACCAACGTTTTTTCTTAAATATCATCAGCAGCACCACTGAAACCACGGCCATTACCCCTAATAAAATAAAGTAACCATTAGCTGCTTTTAGTTCAGGTATATATTCAAAGTTCATCCCATAGATACCGGCAAGAAAGGTTAAAGGCACGAATAATGCCGTGATCACGGTTAATACCCGCATAGTGGCGTTAAGTTGATGCGAGGTTACAGACATATAGCCATTGATTAAATCACCGCAAATATCGTAATACATTTGCGAAAGGCTCAGCAAACGGTCTAAACGTTCGCGTAAATCATTAACCGTATGGATTTCTTTATCTGTGATTAGATCAGTATCTTCATCATCTACATAAGCTTTGAGCCTTTCTCCCATGGTGACATGGTAGTTAAAAGTACGTCTTATTTTTACCAGTTGTGAGCGGTATGAGGTAATTTGTTTCATCATCTTGTCATTACCACTTGATTGAAAGTCATCTTCAATTTTTTCTAGCTCAGCTTCAAAACTAAACATTTCCTTTAGATAATAACCACAACTGCTGTGGAAAAGCCTCAGTGCCAAATGCACAGGGCTGCGCTTAAGGTATTTTTCACTGCTTTCGGCAAATAACTCGTTGATCGCTAATGAACTTTGCGGGTGACGGGTAATGAGTACACGTTTACCGATAAACATACTGATTTGCAAATGAGCAAATCTTAGGCCATCGTCATTGGCAATAATGCCGCGGTATAGCATAAAAATATAATCGTTAAACAACTCAATTTTAGGCGGATGGCGCTCACGAAGCGCATCATTTATCGCTAAAGGATGGCAATTAAACTGCGTTAATAGCCGTTTCTCTTCTTCTAATTCAACGTTATCAAGATCAATCCACAGTGTAGTATCGTCATTTTCTTGCCATTGCTTGATTAATTCACTGCTACCAAAGACAGTTTTTTTAGTTGCTGATATCAACATACATTTTATCATTATATACTCTCAATATGCCCCGAGTTAAACGGGATGATTATTACCCCTGACCTTTGATTTTATTGTTATAAAGTCAAAAAAGCAGCAATAAGCCAAAGCTAGAAAAATAGTGAACTAAATTAGCATTAAAACTAACTTATTTCTCCTTGATTGTAATACACTTGTTTTTAAATACGAATCTAATTCACCGAATATAATTCACTAAAAGTAATAACATAAAGTTAAGAGTAAATGACAAACAGTTACCCTCCCACACAAGGTCATATGCCTTTATTAAAACAACTTTAAGGATAAATAAATGTTAGAAAATCCCATTGATAAATTATCCTTAGTCATTGACGACATTCTCATTGCAGAGCATACGCAAGAAATTGTCCAGGTAATGCGCTCGGCCATTGAAACACTCGCGCCAGAACAATTTGCCCTGTTAATTGAAGCACTGCCACAAGATAAGCGTTTAAGTGTTTGGTCTACTTACCCTGAAACCATGCAAAGGTCTGCTTTTGTCGATATGGGACAAGGCACTCGAACCAGCTTAATTCAGGCGTTGAGCGACGAGGAATGTTTTGAGTTACTTGCTCAACTAGATGTTGATGAAGTAATTGAAATTGCAGAGGAAATACCAAGCCGTCTATTAAAGTATGCGATAAAAAACTTAGATGATTCACAGCGAAAACTTTATCAACAAGCACAGCAATTTAGTGTTGATGAAGTCGGTCACTGGTTAGATTACAATTATGTTCGCATTTCAGAAAAACTTAAAGTCACTAGTGCGCAGCTACTTTTACAAAAAGGTCTATCGCCCTATACCGAAGACTTTTATGCGGTCAATAAAGAAGGTGTTTTAACCGGCACTGTCGCCATTAATACGCTAATACAAAGTGACGGCGAAAGCACGTTAAAAACACTTTTTTCTGCTGAGATAACAAGACTTAATGCTAATGAAGAGTTAACAACTGCAGCGGAAACGGTCATATTATCAGGTAAAATGTCGCTACCCGTTGTGGATGAAAACGAACATTTTCTTGGCCGATTTACTGTCGAAACCGCTTATCAAGTAAAGCAAGAGTCGCAAACAGAGCAGATGACTACCGCCGCGGGTTTAAGTACCGACGAAGACTTATTCGCTAGTGTACGCACCAGTGCGAAAAACCGTGGCATTTGGCTTGGTATTAACTTACTGACCGCATTTTTGGCGTCTTGGTTTATTGGTTTTTTTGAAGCAACGCTACAACAAGTGGTAGCCTTGGCGGTATTAATGCCGGTAGTTGCCTCTATGGGTGGCGTATCCGGTAGTCAAACCTTAACGGTTATTGTTCGAGGATTAGCCCTAGGGCAGATAACAGAACAAAATAGAAAGGTGCTGCTGCGAAAAGAGTTAAAAGTGGGCGGGGTCAATGGCATCATTTGGTCTATTGTTATCGGCGCAATTACCTATTTTTGGTTTGACAGCATCGAATTAAGTTTCGTTATTGCCTTAGCGATTTTATTAAATTTACTAACCGCGTCTGCATCCGGCGTTATGATCCCGGCATTATTAAACAAATTAAATATTGACCCCGCCTTATCTGGCGCGGTTATTTTAACCACAGTAACCGATATTGTTGGCTTTGTGGTGTTTTTGGGGTTAGGTAGCTTACTGCTACTTTAGAAAAGTAAAAAAAGGAAAAAAGTAATGCCCGTAGAAACTATCACCTGGATTGCTATTGTGTTTTGTATTTCACAATCTGCCATTTTTTCTGGATTAAATTTAGCGTTTTTTTCACTCAGCAGGCTACAACTAGAAGTAGAAGCAAATAAAGGTAATAAAGCCGCCATAACGGTATTAACACTGAGAAACGATTCTAACTTTTTATTAGCGACTATTTTATGGGGCAATGTGGGGATTAATGTTTTGTTAACCATGTTGTCTGACTCGGTACTTGCGGGTGTTGGCGCCTTTTTGTTCTCAACCATAGTGATCACGGTGGTGGGTGAAATTACGCCTCAGGCTTACTTTTCTCGCAATGCGTTAAAAATGGGTAGCATGCTCGCGCCTATCATTCGCTTCTACCAGTTTCTGCTTTACCCCGTTACTCGCCCAAGTGCGCTAATACTTGACGCTTGGTTGGGCAAAGAAGGTATTACCTATTTAGCAGAAAGTGAATTAGGCAGTATTATTAAAGAGCACATTAGCGCTGAAGAAGCTGACTTAAACCATGTTGAGGGTATTGGCGCACTGAATTTTTTTGCTTTAGATGAAATTAGAGTCACAGAAGAAGGTGAAGTTATTGACCCTAACTCTATTATTGCCTTGCCAACAAAGCTTGATTTACCCGTTCTGCCAGATACTTATTCTGGCCCCAACGATCCATTTTTAACTATGCTAAATCATTCTGGTTATAGTTGGGTGGTATTAACCAACCTCGAAGGTAAACCTTTACTGGTTATTGATGCTGATGGCTTCTTGCGTAGCGCACTGTTTCAGTCAGAAAACTTTGACCCTTACAATTTTTGTCATCGTCCGGTGGTTATCACTGATGAAACGACATCGTTAAATGAAGCTATTTTAAAAATGAAAGTAAGTACCTCTATTGATAAAAACTTCGACGGCGTTATTGAACACGATGTGCTGCTGGTATGGGGTGAAACTAAACGTATTATTACCGGTGCAGATATATTTGGCCGTTTACTTAAAGGTATGCTGCCCCCGATGCAAGATACCGATAATGCCACGGTAAAAAATAAAACTGAAAAAAGTAAAGCTAAACCAAGTAAAGACGAGAAATAAGCATCTAATATAGCGCTGAATCATCCTTTTTCAGCGCCCGTTTCGGCTATTAGTTTCGGCTATAAATAGCATAGCCGAAACGCTTGGTATTAGTTCTGCTCATAGTCCTGATCAAAGTCCTGGTCAAAGTCATAAAAAACAGTGATCATTGAGGTTAAATAGCCGCTAGTTATTCTGGTTTTAGGGCTAGCACGTCTGATTTTAACAAGCTTAAAATTTTCTCGGCGGTATTACCTAACACTTTTGCTTTCAAACCTTTTCGACCAATAGTACCAATAACCACTAACCCTGCTTTTTGCCGTGCCGCAATACTGGGGATTACTTTTTCGGGTTCACCAGCCTTAATAAAAAAATTCGCGACAGGAATGTCATATTCTGCCGCTAACTTTTCAATTTTATGCTTTAGGGTTTTCCCTGCTTTAATTTCTAATTCGTCTTTGTATTGTAAACCTAAGTCACGTAAAAATTTTGAAAATTGTAAGGTATAACAGACAAATAATTCTGCGTTGTTCGCTTTAGCAAATTCTTTCGCTGCAGTTAATATCTGATGATTTAGTGTTTGTTTACTTTTACGCTTAGTCTCTAAATCAATAGCGGCTAAGACATTTGGCGATTTACGCCATTTATGATCACTGACAATAAATATCGGCGCTGGGCACGCGCGTAATAATTGCCAATCGGTAGATGTGTATAAGAAAGTCTCAGTGCGATGGGCTGTTTTAACTACCATTGATAGCTGGTGTTGTTTTGCGTAGTCACTTATCCAATGGTCAATACGCTTTTCCCATACGACTTCATAACTGTAATCAATGTCGTCAGGCACTAAGGTCTTGAGTGATTTTTCTGCGTTATAGGTGACCGCATCGATTACCGCTTGTTTAATATTTTGTGGATCATCTTGAATATGACGTAAACTTTGATAACAAAAATAAACAATATGCAATGCTTGGCTTTTAGTTTTAGCCAGTTCACAAGCTCGTTTTATAGCGACTTGTTTGCTGTCTGATAAATCGGCAACAACGAATATTTTACTCATAATATCTTCTTTTATTTATAGGTATAAATTAAAAGTAGCATACAAAAATTTATTTACTTTGATATAAAACAACTATCTAAAAATTAATGACGAGGAGTTATTGATCACGATAAATTTAACATCTGGGCAGATGATTTTAAGAGTTAAGCAGGTCATTATAGGCGAGTGTAATGCTTAACTTGCCCAGGTATTTAATCTTCAACTTTTGCTTTATGTTTTTTATTAAAATAAAGATATAAAAAGCCAGCGATAACAATATTTAAGATACAACGCAATACCTCAGCGAGTTGAATATTTGCGTCTGCTAAAGCATATATCAAGTCAACCGCAGAGCCAAACCCTAGTATGATCGCTATAATAATAAATATTTTTTCTAAAGACATTGAATTAGACATGGGTTTCTCGATAAACATAACGACATTAAGCGACATAAAATGATAGTGGCTTATTAAAACAGTTCTGCTCTTGCATTTCGCAATCAAACCGAACTAGCTAAAGGCTAATTATACAGGTTAATATGCAGATAATTAGTATATAGGTTAATAACCTACTTAACCTATATACTCGCTTTATTTAAGGTAAAAACAACAGAGCACACTGATTTAAGCGCTTATTTTTACAAAAAATACAAACAATGCAAACAATAAAAATTACGCCACAACACCCGCTTGCAATAACGCGGCAACTTTCTCGTCATTATACTGTAAAAACTGCGTTAAAATCTGTTGGCTATGTTGGCCAATATTCGGCGCGGCGTGTTTATATTGTAATGGCGTATCCGATAAGTTAATAGGTGATGCCACGGTTTTAATTAGCCTACCGTCTTTATCCGGTACTTGTTTTACCATCTCGCGATGGTGTATTTGTGGGTGGTTAAATATTTGCTTTAAGGTATTTACTGGTCCACAAGGTACCGCGATTGCTTCTAATATCGTGACCCAATAATCTGTGCTTTGCTTAGCGAGAATAAGCGCTAAAAGCGGCACAAGTTCAATACGGTTTTCGACCCTATGTTGATTAGTTTTAAATAAGGCATTGTTTGCTAATGCTGAGCACTGAGCGGCCTGACAAAATCGTTCAAACTGTTGATCATTACCTATCGCTAATATCAAGCTGCCATCATTAGTCGCGAAGGTTTGATAGGGCACAATATTGGGGTGAGCATTGCCTAAACGCTTTGGATTTTCACCTGTGGCTAAATAGTTCATGCCTTGATTAGCCAGTGTTGCCACTTGTACGTCAAGTAAGGCAATATCTATGTGCTGGCCTTTGTTGGTATGCGCTTTAGCGAGTAATGCCGCAAGAATAGCATTCGCGCTATAAAGCCCGGTCATTACATCAATCACGGCCACGCCAACTTTCATCGGTTCGCCATCAGCAGCACCGGTTAAACTCATTAAGCCACCCTCACCTTGGATCATGGCATCGTAACCAGCTTTATGTGCGTATGGGCCATGTTGACCAAAGCCAGTGATTGAACAATAAACTAATTTAGGGTTGAGTTTTTTTACTTGCTGATAACTCAAACCATATTTTTCAAGACCACCCACTTTATAGTTTTCAATTAAGACATCGGCTTTAGTGATCATGTCTTTTATCACTTGTTGACCTTGTCGCTGGGTTATATCAATAGCGATTGACTGTTTGTTGCGGTTTGCACTGTGGTAATAGGCAGCTTGGGCAGGTTCATTACCATGCGCTGGTTTAATAAATGGAGGACCCCAGTGACGGGTATCATCACCTTTTTTTGGTCTTTCTACCTTAATAACGTCAGCACCCATATCAGCAAGCATTTGTGATGCCCAAGGCCCGGCCAAAATTCGGCTTAAATCAACAACTTTAATACCCTTTAACGCTTCAGACATATCCCAAACTCTACCCTTTACATTGTTGCCATAACAATGATGATCTTCTATCTGCCAATGATAATTTATCATCAGCAGTTAGGCTAATTTTTTATGCTTGATTAAGCAATGTACTCACCACTTTGACATTATTGTGCAGCGTTTTATGTACTGGACATTTATCTGCTATGGCTAAAAATCGCGCGTATTGAGCTGTTTCTAGCTCGCCAACAAAGCTAATTTTCCGCACTATGGCTTCAATACCCTGACTTTCACTTTCACATTTTTGACAGTCTTGTTGGTAATCTCGACTGTGTGTTAGCTCCACTTTAATATGTTTGATAGCCAAATTTTTACGCTCGGCGTACATACGTAAAGTCATGGCGGTACAAGCGCCTAAGCCCGCTAGCAAATGCTCATAAGGATCAGGTCCCATGTTATTACCACCAACACTTTCTGGTTCATCAGCAAGCCAATAGTGGCTATTGGTGCTGACGTGTTGAGTAAATTTATGGTTTTTTTCTTCTACGATGACGTGGCCTTTAGCGACCTCATTTTTGTCAGGCTTACTGCTAGCAGTTTCCGCAATATGTTCAGTAATATGGTTAGCATTGTCCGCGTAAGTAATATATCGCCCTGCCCACGCCGCGATTACATCAGCAGCATATTCAGCATCACGTTTATTGGTCAGTAAATGGTCGGCATCATCTAAACTAACAAAGCTCTTAGGATGTAAGGCGGCTTGGTATATTTTCTCCGCTTCGCTGATATTTACCGTGCTGTCAATTGGCGAGTGCATAACTAAAAGTGCTTTTTTTAGTTGACCAATATGACGGGTATCGTAGCGCTTTATATCATCTAAAAATTGTTTTTCTATGGTGAATACACGCCCAGCTAAATTAACCTCTGCTTTACCATTTTTTTCAATATCATCAAGCTGCAGGGCAAAATTCTTCGCGACATGCGCTGCATCTAATGGCGCGCCAATAGTGACCACTGCGCTCGCTTCTTCAACATATTGAGCAACGTTAAGCACAGCTGCACCGCCTAAACTATGACCAATAAGTAGTCGTGGTGCTTGATATTCTGTGCGAAGAAAATCTGCTGCCGCAATTAAATCTTCTATATTTGAAGAAAAATTACTATTAGCAAAATCACCATCACTATTACCTAAACCGGTAAAATCAAACCTTAATACCGCAATACCTTTTTGCACTAAAGCTCGGCTAATACGTGATGCCGCCGCGATGTCTTTGCCACAGGTAAAACAATGAGCAAATAAGGCATAAAACTTAACCTCAGATTCAGGACTCTCCAGTAAACCTCTTAAGCGGTGTTCACCACTGATAAACTCGACTTTTTTACGCATAGCTATTCCTTGGGTTAATTGAGTTAATTGGGCTTGTGATCTTTCTGGGATTACAATATTTGACCGTTAAGCTTTAGGATAAATTTCTTTCATCATACCGCTACTTTATTTGTTAGGATACATGGCTTATTTTTTTGTATAAAATATATCAGTATTAATTAAATTTTTTAAGGAACCATATGACTATAGGTGTTGGCGGCTCTACCGCGAAAGTTGAACTTGAAAAGTTAGTCAATATGACTAGCAAAGTGCAAGCAATAACAGCGACTGAATTAAAACAGCGCATTGTGAAAGCGCAAAAAATTATGGCTGAAAATAATATTGAAGCCACCTATATCAATGCCGGAACAAATCTATATTACTTTACAGGTACCCGTTGGTACGCCAGCGAACGTATGGTTGGCGCTATTATTCCTCAACAGGGTGAGATTAAATATATCACGCCATTTTTTGAAGTGAATACGCTTGAGCAATATATGACCATTAAAGGCGAGATAAAAGGCTGGCAAGAACATGAAAGTCCTTATCTGCTATTTAAACAAACCTTGGCTGAGTGTGGCATTAACTCCGGCCAAGTAGCCATAGATGAGTCGACCGCTTTTTTTATTGCCGACGGTATTAAAAAAGCGGCACCAGAGTTTGAACTTGTTGATGCAAAATGTGTAACCGCGGGTTGTCGTGCAGAAAAATCAGACACTGAAATAGCCTTATTGCAACAGGCAAAAAATATGACTATCGAAGTGCATAAAGCGGTTGCTCGAATATTACATGTGGGGATTACTACCCAAGAAGTCACTCACTTTATTGACCAAGCGCACCGCAAAGTGGGCGCTACTGCCGGTTCCTATTTTTGTATCGTGCTATTTGGTGAAGATTCATCTTATCCACACGGCGTAAAATCACCAAAAACTCTGGAAACAAATGACATAGTCTTGATTGATACTGGCTGTCAGGTTGAAGGATACAACGCTGATATTACCCGCACTTATGTATTTGGTGAGCCTAATCAACGCCAACGTGAAATGTGGCTCTTCGAAAAGCTAGCACAAAAAGCGGCCTTTGATGCCGCCAAAATTGGCGTAGCTTGTGGTGATGTAGATGTTGCCGCCAGAGCTTATTTAGCCAGCCAGAATTTAGGACCAGATTATGAAACACCAGGCTGTCCCCATAGAACAGGCCATGGTGTTGGCTTAGATATTCACGAATGGCCTTACCTAGTGCGCAGTGATAGAACGCCACTAACTAAAGGTATGTGTTTCTCAAATGAGCCTATGTTGGTATTGCCGAATGAATTTGGCGTACGTTTAGAAGATCACTTTTACATGACTGATGCTGGCGCAAAGTGGTTTACTGAGCCTTCTTATTCTATTGACGATCCGTTTGGCTATCAGCAAACTTAAGCAAAGCTACAACTAACAGACAAATACAAGGCTTTAACTTCAATACCCGTACCATCTAGTAAAAACTTAGTAAAGTTAGGGGTAAACGAACGTTTATCCTTAACTTATCAAAACTAATACCGCTTATAGCCTTAAATAGTTTGGCGTATAGCTTAGCTTTGGATAGAATTGTTATCTTATCGTTTTTGATACGATCTTATGTACGCATTTTAGAAGATATCCCGTTAGTTATTTTCTTTGTTCTTTACTTGCTATTGGCTCAGTGTTGTCTTGTTATAAATACAGGTCTGAAGCTTAGGCAGAAGATAAACAATAATAATTTAACTTGGACGCTACTTGCGGCTTTTAATTAATAATTTTGGATGTAATATGTTTTATCTTATCTACAGTGAAGATGTTGAAAATAGTTTAGCTCTGCGTATGAGCGTGCGTGAAAATCATTTAGCGCGTCTACGTGTATTGCAAGATCAAGGCAAGTTACTGGTGGCTGGACCTTGTCCTGCTATTGATAGTGAAAATCCTGGCGACGCAGGCTTTACCGGTTCACTTATTATTGCTCAGTTCGACAGTTTAACTGATGCTCAACAGTGGGCAGATCAAGACCCCTATATAGCAGCGGGTGTTTATAAAAAAGTGACCGTTAAACCTTACAAAAAAGTACTGCCAGCATAACTATTAATATTAATCATGCAGAGTAACTTTTAGCAAATACCTATTACTTAGCTTACTGGGATTTTTTCCTGCGGCAATGGCTAGCAACACCATAGAAATGTGTCAAGCCAATATGGAAACGCTTGCTTGAGGTGGTTAATTTTCTATAGGTTTAAGATTAATTAACCTTTATTTTTGACGCTGATAACGGCTTAATATTGCATCAATAATTAGTGCTAATAGTAAAGCTACGAATAGCAATTGTCCGGCTATCGCGGCAAAAATATCAGGCGCTTTCATAAGTGAAGCCATTAACGAGTCTTGATAATAAAAAAACCACTGATGATCGTTAGGAAATATAAGGGTATGTAAATAATAAAAAATGGGTGTAAAACCCCATATCCCCAAGATAGCGATAACCAAAAAAACAAGGCAGCCTAAAGCGATTAACTTCTGCTTTGCTGTCGGCATTGCTCTTATCGACTCTACCGTTAATTGCTTAGCTTTACGGCTATAAAATATCAATAAGCTGAGCAAAAAAAGTAAATTACCCCACCAAAATCTACTCATATTATCGAGTAAATTAGCCACATCTTGCAAATGCTGCACTTCACTTTTAGTTAATAATTTTTGTAATATCCCCTGATGATTTAAATAACTAATTTCTGTTAAACCATCACCCTGATGGTGGATAGACTGCACAATATCGGCAAACTTTTTTTCGTGTAATCTCACATCGTTAATGGGAAAGTCACGCTTACCTTGGGTGTTTTTTGGCACACTTTTGCTAATCACGGTATTTATTTCTAATGTTTGGTACCAAACATGATATAAAAAGTTGGTCGCTTTACTCATTTGCCAACTGACACCTAAAGAAAAAACCAGTAATGCTAAGGCAAAAACACACCAAAATAATTGTCGAATCAATAAATGTTTCAACATGATTTTTTAAAATTCATATTCAATGGAAGCACGTAAGATATGGTCTTTGTCATCGCCATTTAAACCGGTTATAAAACCCAATTCCCATTTCAATTGCTTTTGACCATCAAACCTTTGTATGCCCATAAAAGTGGGACCAATACCGGTATAGTCTTGGCCAATATAAATTTCAATGGCTGGCTGAACTTGTGGTAGCCACCGATAGCGGTATTGTAAACGAAACTCTGTTTCAAATTCATTTTTGATATCGCTACCACTTTCATAAATTAAAAACGCATTCAAGGCTAAGCTGTCACGGCCAAATTCTTTTTCAAATAACAAACCGGTAGTAACTTCCCAAATATCCAATTCATGTACTTTTTCGACTTCAAGTGACAGACCCCAATCGGCCCAATATTCGCCTTGATCTGTCATCATCCAGCGCGTTTCAACTTCATAGGCAGACAAGCCAAAGTCACCATCTTTATCTCGCTCACCCACGATATAAAATTCAATCATAACATTGTCAGTTATTGACTTTCCGTAGGCTATTCGTTGCCCTAAACTGTTACCCGCGTCATTTTGATGTGACAACATACGCCATTCAAATTCTTGCTCGTTAGGTAGCACATAGGGATGATATACCTTATCAACAACAACACCGTCAGCCAGCGCAACTTGACATGTCAGCGCTGAAAAAGCAGATAAAATCAACGGCAAAAAACTAAATCGTGTTAATTTCTTAAAGATTAGAAAGTTCATCACACCATCTCCTTATGACTCACTATAGTGCGTGTTGACTTTGAAAGCGTCGAGCAAACAAAAATCAAAGTAAAGGCAATCACAATGGCCGAAATATAAAGTAATAATTGCAGTAATGTTGGCGTGGCGTCGTAGCCAAAAAACACTGTAAACAACTGCCCTAGTTCGGAATTTTCCATTATTAAATAATTAGAGTCCCACAAAAGCCTATTCCCAGGTAAAACATCGATTTGGATCAGTAATTTTGTCGCTTTCATCAATAGTCCAACACTAAAAACGATCAATAGTGCTTCGCGAATGAGGCGACAATAACGCTCAATAAACGCCATTAAAAAATACAACAACACAGCGATACTGGCGCAAATACCCACACCGAGAGTAACGCCTGCCACCAAGGCATTAGAGGCATTATTTTGATGCCAAAAGCCTGTGATATAAATTAGAAAATTCGCACCGTTGAGTGTCATAACAATAACGGTTAAGGCCACTGCACAAAGCCGAACAAGAGTAAGTTTTCGGACGCTTAATGGCCTTTTTACGATTGCAATCTGGCTCAATAACAACAGCGATAGAAAATAGCAAACAATGTAAAGACAAGCATAAAGCCATTCTCGCCCGGTATCATCTAGTGTATGTGCAATTTCATCCATAGTATTTAATAAAATTAGGCTTAACATTACGCTAGTCAATACCGCAAGATAATACCACCGCAACTTGATACCTTCTTGCTGGAGCATAGAGATCAAAATAATACTAATGACAAATATGGGTAAAGCATCTCTTAAAAAAAGAATAACGGTATTAATTAACATGTAAAACCTCCTTAAGCAGAAGGCTATTCGCTGCTAGCGGTGCAGTATAAACTAGCGCTAAAGTCTCTATATTAGTGTCAGCTACGCTCTTTTTAGGGACAACAATAATGGTGCCTTGAGCGCTGTTAGGGTTAAACTCACCAAAAAATTTGTAACGACCTGGAGGTAAAGGTCCAATAAAAATCACTGATTTTTTTTGTGGGAAAATCACTTTCTCTCTATTAAGGTCAAAACTATCAAACTCTTCAGGGGTGCTATCTCGATTATAAATAACTAATTTTACTTTCGTGTTTGCTGGAATTTCTATTTCAGCCGGATAAAACAAATGATTTTTAAGTTCTACCTCGAATTCTGGCCGATTTGCCAAGCTAGCAAATGACAGTAGCGCGAAAAAGACAATAACGCTTTGCATAAGTTTGACAGAAAATAGGCTCATTAATAATCTCCCTTTGCTGGTGAGCTGGGTAATTTATTGCCATTAATAGTTGCACCGTGGTTACTATCTGCCATAGAAAAAACAACCTTTACACATAAGCCAAACAAAGCCTTTGAGCGACTTAAACTGATGTTTGCTTGATGTAATTCTACAATATGTTTAACAATCGACAAACCTAAGCCACAGCCAATAACTTTTGAATTATGGCTATCGCCGCCGACACGATAAAAGCGATCAAATACCCGTGAATATTCTTCTGGCGCAATACCCGGGCCGGAGTCTTCAACACGTAATATAAGCTTATTTTTGTCTTGCAGGCACGAGACTAAAATCTTGCCATTATCTGGGGTATATTTAGCCGCATTAGCAATCAAATTTTTCAATAGTATACCGATTGCAAACCTGTTGCCCAAAATGTTCAATGGCGCACTATTCAGTTCAATATCATGGCCTCTGCTGGCAATATAAGGATAGAGTTCACTAATACATTCTTGCAATAGCGCTTGTAAATTAAGCACCGCACTTTCAGCCAATATTTGTTCTGGATTAGTCCGGTTCAAGGTTAATATTTGATCAACCACATGTGCCATACGTTCAACACTTTGCTCTAATTGCTGAAAGGGTAATACTGACAGCGCTGTTGAGTTTTGGTCACTGTCAACAAGGATGACATCATTAAAGCTTTGCTGAAGGTTATAAACATTAATTTTCAATACGCTTAATGGCGTTCTAAGTTCATGGGCAGCATCTGAGGCAAATTGCTTTTCACGCTCAAACGATAATGACAGTCGCAGAAATAATTCATTTAAGGTTTCAATCACTGGCGCAAGTTCTGTGCTTGAACTGACCGTTAAAGGGCTAAGGTCATTTGCTTTTTTATTTTTCAGTGCTCGAGTTAAAAAAGTCAATGGTTTCAAGCCCTGCCGCACCGCTAATGAAATGATTAATGCGAGTAATGGCATGACTAAAATAATGGGGGTAACCGCAGATAAAATTATATCCTCAGCAAGGTCAAATCTTTGTTTTAATGGTTGCGCAATAATAACCCAAGCATTTGTTGCTGAGTTATCTGCTGAGTTATCTGTTATTTTATCAGTATAAGTACGCCAGCGTTTGCCTAAGAAATTAGCTTCTTTAAAACCAGAATTTAAGGTATTTATTAGCGTGTTTGGCGCATTATCACTACGTGTTACCACCTGGTTATCAAGCACTATTTGATAAGAAAAATTGCTGGTAGCTGGGTGCGTAATGACACCTTTAGGTAGCTTAACGGCCGTTATAACCTGAGCTAGAGAGACTAATTCATTATCAAAGACACTTTCTGCTTTGCGCATACTCGCTTTATAACCCTGAATAGCCGAAAAAAAAATGACTAAGGTAATAATTGATAACAGCATTAGCACGAGATAACGACGAATAGGCATAAGAAACTTTTAAGCCTTATTTATGGTGTAGCCAACACCACGAACCGTTTGGATAAATTTTTCAGGTAATTTTTTGCGTAAATTGTGAATATGGACTTCTACCGCATTACTCATCACTTCTTCACCCCAATCGTAAAGACGTGATTCAATTTGCTCTCGTGACTGAATTCGCCCAGCATTTTCCATTAATACTTTTAGCACCATATATTCTTTTTTTGAACAGGACAGTTCTTTATCTTCGATAAACACTTTGTGGGCAGTCGTATCGAGCTTTACCAAGGCAATGGAGATTATTGCGCTATCAGCAGTGCCTAATCGGCGTTCAATCACCCGTAAGCGAGCAAGAAGCTCGTTAATGTCAAAAGGTTTAATTAAGTAATCATCGGCGCCAAAGTCTAGTCCTTGAACACGCTGCTCAATAGTGTCGCGCGCGGTCAGCACAATAACTGGCGTAGTTTTCTTTTTAGCTCTAAGCTTTTTTAGCACTAATAAACCATCCATGTCAGGCAAGCCTAAATCTAAAATTACCATGTCATGATCAGGAATAGTCAATGACGTTAATGCGTCTTCGCCGGTATCAACGTGATTAACCAAGAAGCCCTCATGTCGTAACGACTGTTGTAATGCTTGTGCTAATGGCAGATCGTCTTCAACGAGTAAAATTCTCATATTGTTACTTTAGAACCTATTTAACTTATTTAACTTATTTCAAGCCAAACTATCGATAAAAATTTAGCTATTTACATATAACTAACCGTAATAGTTTTAGCACGTAAACTCAATAGCTTGGTTATACACTTCGAGATGAAATTAACGACGTAATTGGATATGTATTTATTAATATTCTTGGTTATTGTCGTTCGCTCTGTAGAAGTTTCATTTTAAATCAATTTGCACCAGTAACATAGTAGAATGCGGTGTTTATCTTTTCACCTTTAATGTTTAGAGCAATTATTCCTTAAAATTTACCCGTGTCGTAAGTTACGCAGCTGTAGTGTAAATAGCGTTAAACAGTATAATTAATCTCTAACTACTAAGCTCTAGCTACGCTTACTTTACACATAAAAAATCAGCTTAACTTCTTTAAATTATCGATTTAAAAAAGCGACTCTTCTTATAACCTTGAGTAAATATCAGTAAAATAATGCTTGAAATAGCATCAAAACCGATATACTGTACATTCATACAGTATATCGAGGTAGGCACTATGATTAACACTAATAAAATAAATTTAAAAATAAATAACAACAGCTTAGCTATAGCCCCTAGTATTAATTTACCACCTCAAATTAATTTATCTTCTGCTTGGTGTAATATTATTAGTGTAAATAACCTCGGAGATGTCTCTGAAAAGTACCAGGACATTTGTCAAAACCACCATGATGATAAAAAGTGGATTTTAATGATTAATCCAGAAAATGCCTCGCTAGAACAACTCTCTAACATGGGTAAAATTAATCCAGCAAAAATACTAAAAGTGAATGCAAATAAGGTCAATGTCAGTTTAGAGCATATCAAAAACACGTTATTAAAAGGTACATGTTCTGCGATGATTCTATCAAACGCCAACTATAATCAAGCCGAATTAAAAGAAATATCTCGCTGTGCTGCCTTAGGAAAAACTCAATGTATTTTATTACAAAAAACAGATTATAAAGCGATAAACCAATTGCATTAAATTACTATATTTAGTCAAGGTTTTAAAACAAAAATAAAGCAATAAATTGTGCTTAATCCGACGACTTAATCTCAAGCGCAAAAAGCGTTGGGCTAAGTTAGATTAACTAAAAAATTAAAGCCATAAACTATGTAAAGCATAATAATTGTCATGATAAACTAAACATAATTGCCCTTTAAATAGTTTATCTAGATGTTATGTCCATGCGGCTCAGAACAAACCTTTACACTGTGTTGCCAACCTTTAATCATGGCAACAAAACCGGCTAACTCTCCAGAACAACTGATGCGGTCACGCTACTCTGCTTACGCAACACAACAGGCCGAGTATATTTACCTTACTTATGCCCAATCAAGCCAAGCTGAACAATCCATTGATGACATCGCACAATGGGCTGCAGAAACAAAATGGCTGAAACTCATTATTCACTATGCCAGTGATCACGAAAAAGATTTAGCTAACCGTCATAATGCTCAAGTAGAGTTTTCTGCTTTTTATCAAGTTCACAAACAAATCTGGCAAATGCGAGAACAATCTAATTTTGTGCTTGAAGATAGCGCATGGCGATATCTTGATGGTGAGGTGTCAGATAGCAAAGCATTAAATAAACCCAAAAAAAATGAGTTTTGTTTTTGTGGCAGTGAGAAAAAGTTTAAACATTGTTGTGCTAAGACTTTTTAGGCAACCGCTTCCATTAGCGGTGCTTTAACAATAGTAGTTTGCACTGCCGCTAACCAAGCCATAGCATTGAAGTCGGCTCTTGGTGGTGTTTGTGTTAATGATATGTCTTGATTTTTTTGCTGGCAATATAAACTGGTATTAGTCATCACCTGTTGGTTTATATGTTTTACATCATCACGAAACGCCAATGGTTTAGGATTAAGTATATTTGCTAATCTTAGGTCTTCTAACTGCTGTTTTTCAATCAAATTTGCCTGATTATAACTGCTGATATCAGCAACATCTTTTACTGCTAAAGGGGCTTCATCAGGTAATTGAAAATATTTTCGTAACTGTTCTGCTGAAGTGGTTTTTTCAGGTATTTGTGAAAGTGGTAATGTAAATTGGCTATGCGCTCTAACATCGTCGGTTAGCATGGCGAGTAACAGCGAAAAATCAGAACGACGAGCATGATGAACACTTTGGTTAAGCTGTTCGCCTAACTGAAGTTCATGAACAAGTATGTCGTTTGATAAAGCGTTTAGGGTCAAAATAATCTACTGTTTTGCTACCGATAATATTTGTATCGGCAGCAGCACAGATTACTTTAACGCTATGCGTAATTAATTATTAATTTTTATAGTAAATACAAAGTATTGACTGATTTTTATCCACTAAGCAGAAATTTGTTTAATGGGCCAACGCAGTATGAAGCTCGCGCCACCATTTTTGCTATCAACAACAGATGCACTGCCACCATGCCACTCCATAATCCGACAAACGATGGCTAGACCTAAACCAAAACCTCCTGTTTGACGGTTACGAGATACATCACCACGGGAAAAAGCATCAAATATAGTACATTTGAAATCATCGCAGACTCCCTCACCATTGTCGGTAACACTTATCTGGCAGTAATCTTCACTTTTTGTAATTGTGATGTCTATTTCACCGTTACCGTATTTTATGGCATTAGAAATATAATTATTCAACGCTCGACTAATAAAGTGTCGATCAACCTCAACTCGTTCATTTCCAAGCAGGTTAACAATGTTAAATTTTTGTTCAAATTGTTGGTAATTACTGACCTGTTTTTCGACAATATCCACCAATGATTCTTCGCTAAAATTTATTTCGGGTTTGTCATTATCGAAACTAGCGTAAATTAGCATTTCACTAATGAGTTGTTCTAACTCACAAACATCTTTACTAATGGCTTTGCGATATTTCTCTTGTTTGGCTTTATCATCGGTGCAGGCTAGCATTTCTAAGGCAAACTTAGTGCGAGCTAACGGTGTACGTAATTCATGTGCAACCGCAGTTGAGAGTTCTTTATGAGCATCGATTAAACGTTTAATACGACTGGCCATAGTATTAAACGCCGTAACCATAGGCGCTGCCATAGTCGATCTTGCTTGTGGTGCAACAACATCAAAACTTTCTTGACCAAACTCTATTGCCGTTTTTTGTAACTGATCCAAGTCTCGGGACAAAGGCCGTAACCAAAAAAACAATATACAGGCTAAGATTGCCAGCAAAATAACACGAATGAGTGCCTCTAGCCTCGGACGGGTTGGCATTTTAGCAGGCCCCAACACAATGACAGTGCCAGCATTATTGATCTGGTGATGAATTTCTACCGCGTTATTATCATAATAAATATGCGTGTTTTCTTCTTGAATGACGTCATGAT
Organism: Colwellia sp. MB3u-4; assembly: GCF_014077065.1. NCBI lineage: Bacteria > Pseudomonadati > Pseudomonadota > Gammaproteobacteria > Alteromonadales > Colwelliaceae > Colwellia > Colwellia sp. MB3u-4. The sequence goes on from NZ_JACGVE010000086.1 coordinate 76,661, forward strand.
TTTGATGGCTGATAGCTTTTACTTCTTGCGCTGACATTAATTTTAATGGCAGTTGCCACTGCTTGGCAGCTTTCGATAGTATTTCTTGCCATTGATCTTCTGGGTGCTTTTCTAAATAGTTAGATAGCGCCAACAGCATACTTTTATAACCAGTGTAAGACTCTATGTCTTGTTCAAGGTATGAACTCCATGCTTCATCAAGCATCCATGAGAATACGATGAATATAGAAATAATAAGGAAGTATAAGCTGAAGAATGAGCGACCAAGTTTCATAAAATGCCTAAAAAAAGGAAATAAATACTGATGAGTCGCTATAACAGCTCACCAGCTTACACACTAAAATAATAGTTAACTCCATGCATCTGGAACAAATAAATAGCCTTGTCCCCAAATGGTTTTAATACGAAAAGGTGTTTCATTACTATCGTGTAATTTTTTACGCAAGCGTGATATACGCACATCAACACTTCTATCCATGCCGTCGTATTCGCGACCAACAACCGCTTTATAAATATAATCACGATTCTGCACTTCGCCTGAACGACTAGCTAATAACCAGAGTAAGTCAAACTCTTGGCTAGTCAGGTCAACATTTTCGCCATGCAATGTCACTTGTCTAGAACCACGGCTAATATGCAGTTCACCACAATTAATTTTAGCATTTTCTTTACCATCCGTTGGCAACTGGCCACGACGCAATAGCGCATTAACACGGGCAAGCAGTACTCTTGGCTCAACAGGCTTAATCACGTAGTCATCTGCACCAATTTCCAAACCTAACACTTGGTCAAAGTCTGTGCCTTTCGCAGTTAGCATTAAAATTGGCCCTTTAAAGTTAGGACGTAAATCTTTACAAACAGCAAATCCATCTTTACCCGGTAGCATAATGTCTAAAATAATCAAATCAGGAACGAATTTATCAACTCGCTTTTCTACCGTGTCGCCTCTAAACTCTTGCTTAACGTGATAACCTTCATTTTCTAAAAACTCAGTCACTAGATCCGACAACTGACGGTCATCCTCAACGAGTAATATCTTTTTAACTAACAATTCACTATCTGACATTAACTGCTCCTACTTTATTACGCTGTATTAACAGCATTTTCACGGCTGGTTGATGAACACGGTTAATGTTTACTCTAGCCAATAAATAACAACCATTGAAAATATGACTCATCACACAAGCATAAAATGTTTATTATTAATTAACAACACTATGTACAAGGTGTTACGGCAATAGTACAACTTATTACCCTGAAATTACAATTAATTACACTAGGACTAACAAGGAGATTTTTATGATACTTTGCTCATAAAAGTGCTTCTCGTCACTATTGATGCGTTGAGAGAATTAGACGGTGCGTTGAGAAAAATAGAAACTTTTTACTTAGTTATCAAGCTAACTTATTATATAATCAATAGGCATTATCCCCACTGTATTATATAAACATTCGTTATGACGATTCACGCTGCTAAAGTTAAAATACCTGCAAAAAACACCTTAATGACTGAACAGTTAAAGGCAAAGAAAACCTTGTTTTCTGTCATGCTGGTGGTGCTGTTTAGTAGTGCCGGCATTGCCTTACCTTATCCTGTATTAGCACCTCTTTTTCTTAATGAAGTTAGCCCTTTGACCACTTTTGCTGATTTACCCAGTAAAATATTACTCGGCATTATACTGGCGATATACCCTTTAGGGGTTATTCTAGGAAGCTCAGTTTTAGGTGCTGCTTCAGGTATTTATGGTCGCAAAAAAACCTTAATCATCACCTTGATTTTAACTGCTGTTAGTTATGTGTTATCGGCTTTAGCGGTTATGGCTGAAAGTTTTTTACTGCTCATTTTAGCGCGTTTTGTTACAGGCATTTTTTCAGGTAATATCAGCATAGCCAAAGCTATAGCGGTAGATTTATCGCCCACGCTAGATAAAACCCACACCTTTAGTCTGGTAAACGCCACCAGCTATTTAGGCTGGTTGCTCGGCCCTTTAGCCGGTGGATTACTGGCAATATACGGTTTAGACACCGTATTCTACTTCGCCGCCGTCGCGATAGTTATTGCCCTGATCAGCGTTGCTTATGTATTACCTGCTGGCAATAGTAACTCCAGTCAGCCAAAGATAAAATTTTCGCAAATTTTTAGTAAACAAAACTCATTTGCCTTACTCGCTAATAAAAAAATTAGACGTATCTTTTTAATTTATTTATTAGCAACACTTGGCCTAAATGCCTATTACGAATTTTACCCCGTTTGGTTGGTGGAAAACTTTGACTTCACTAGCCCCGACATTGGTTATATAACAGTTGTTTTAACCTTATTTATGACCATAACCAGTGTGTTTTTTGTTAAGCAATTAAAACACTTATTGGGGCTTAAATTGGGTGCCATTGTTGGCATGATGTTAATGGCATTGTTGTTTAGCTTACACCTTGTCTTATCAGCAACCAGTGTTTGGCCTATTTATGCCGTAATAGGCATCGCCATCGCTATTTTCAATGGTTTATTACCGGTTTATATTTCCGAGCAATATGCTGATATTGAACAAGGGCAACTTATGGGCTTAATTACCACCACCTTCAGTTTAGCTAATATGCTGATGGCGCTTATTGGTAGTGTATTAGCCTTATTTGGCGCACACTGGGCCATATTATTTGGTGCCTTGTTACTTATCATTGCCTCCATCGACTTTCACTTTAGTCAAGAAGATATGCGCTAGCTTATTTCGCGCTAAAATTATTAGTTACTTACGCACTAACCCCATTGTAAATTGATGATTGGACTTCCCTTGGTTGACCAGACTCCAAACTAGTTTCATTTTAACTTCAACTAGAGGTGTTTATAAACAAAGGCAGACGATATACCCAAGAATTTAAAATTAGAGCAGTTAATCAAACGAATGAACGTGGTTATTCAGTTGCTGAAGTATATAAGCAGTTAGGTATTGCTACTAAAACGTTATATCACTGGCGAAGTCAATTATCGGATAAAACTAAATCGGTTAAAGCTCCAGATGATGAATATGAACCTTTATCCAAAAGTCTAACCGTTACAAGCTGCACTTACCTTGAAGATAATACGAAACAGCGTTGCCAAGCTATCTTAATTAGTTTCTAATACCACTCATCTTCAATTTCGGTTATGAAAAATAATTTATCAAAGCGCACTTGATTATGCCTATAACTATTTTAGTCTGCTTAAAATAACAACTTAGTATGCCGATAAATTAACAAAGCCAATTAACCCACTGTTATACAAGTATATATATAATTATGAAAATCATCTCTTTTAATATTAACGGCCTGCGCGCTCGTTTGCATCAGTTACAAGCTATTATCGATAAACATCAACCCGATATTATTGGCCTACAAGAAATTAAAGTTCATGATGAAGTATTCCCGCTCGCTGATGTTGAAGCGATGGGCTATCACGTTTATTTTCATGGTCAAAAGGCGCATTATGGTGTTGCTATGCTGTGCAAAAAAGCCGCTAACGTGGTCACTAAAGGCTTTCCAACCGATGATGACGAAGCGCAAAAGCGCATGATCATGGTGCAAACAACTGATGAAAATGGTGAAAAAGTCACCGTATTAAATGGTTATTTTCCACAAGGTGAAAATATAGCCCATGAAACAAAATATCCTTACAAACGTCAATTTTATAAAGATTTAATGCAATACTTAAATGAGCACCATACCCCTGATGAAAATATTGTGGTGATCGGTGATATTAATATTTCACCTGCTGATTTAGACATAGGTATCGGTGAGCCAAATAAAAAACGCTGGTTAAAAACGGGTAAATGTAGCTTCCAACCAGAAGAAAGACAATGGTTAGCCACCTTAATGGATTGGGGCTTTACTGATACTTTTAGGTCATTACACCCAACTCGTGAAGAAAGATATTCATGGTTTGATTATCGCTCTCGTGGCTTTGATGATAATCGTGGTTTACGTATTGATGTGGTGCTAGCAACCAAAAAATTTGCTAGCCGCTGTATTGAATCAGATATTGATTATGAACTTAGGGCCATAGAAAAGCCGTCTGATCATGCACCCATTTGGTCTACGTTCAGTAAATAAAGCTTTCCAAGTAACATACTACTTATAATTTTAATTTTAATTTTAATTTTAAAATCAAACTTATTCTGTTAACACCATACTTGTAAAAAGGGGCTAGTCCCCTTTTTTGTTAAAAATAGACATTAATGATCCCTATGACTGCAACCCACTATGCTTGCCCTATATGTAGTTTTCCTCTGCAAAATCAAGAAAATCTGTTTCGCTGTGAGAATAATCATAGCTTTGATCGCGCGAAAGAAAATTACTTAAATTTATTGCCCGTGCAATTTAAGCATTCAAAAAATCCTGGTGATAACAAGGCGATGGTCAATGCTAGGCGAGCATTTTTAGAACAAGGTTATTATCAACCCTTGGTTGATAGACTCGTCGCTTTATACCAAGAAAAAGTGCTTACTGATGCTAACAAGCCAACTATTGTGCTCGATGCCGGTTGTGGTGAAGGCTTTTATACTCATCAACACAAAAATACTGAAAATACTGTTTATGGTGTTGATATTGCCAAAGAAGCAATAAAAAAAGCTGGCAAAAAATATCCACAATGTCACTTTAGTGTCGCGACGTTATCAAAATTGCCTTTTAGTGATAGTCTATTTTCTTGGATTATATCGGTTTATGCGCCTATTTTAGAAAAAGAGTTTACGCGCGTATTATCAGCCGGTGGTTTTTTGTTAACGGTTACGCCAGCAAAACAGCATTTGATGCAATTAAAGCAGCATATTTATCATGACGCTAAAGAACATGATGAAGAAAAATTGCCCATTGAACATTTAACACTGGTGCACCAAGAAAATATCTCTTATCAAATGCACTTAAAAACGGGTCAAGACACGCTAAATTTATTGGCTATGACACCCTTTGCTTTTAAAGCCAGTAAGGAAGCCAAAGAAAGCTTATTAAGTCAGCATGACTTTATCTGTCAGGCTGACTTTCTGATCAGGCTTTATCAAAAATCGAACTAAAAAAATGCGCTACAGATTAACTGTATCGCATTATTAGTCATAACCTTTCCAGATCAACTTTACTTATAAGCCTAGAGAATTAAGAGGTTTTATAGCTATTTTTAAAGCTTAAGCTTAATAAGTGAGCCAAGTCTAAATAACGTGGACGTTGAGTTGACAACTTGATATCACCACCGCTTTGGTTAACACGCGCAACACTTTCTTTGTACCAATTAGCTAACGCAGGCGGAAGAAATTTATCGGCTTTAATCCCCATAAAAATCAACGCTTGTAATGGAAAACTCATAATACAAAGTGTATATAATAGCGCTTGAGGTAAGGCAGCCATAGAGCCAAAATACAACTGTAAGATTAAACAAAACACTGCTAAGCCGGGCATCACTTTACACACCAAACGGCTCACTTTAACCGCATGATACTCCATAAAGTATTCACCAAGTTCAACGCGTGAGGGCCATAAATTCATGTACTTTCGGCCAAGCAAAATAATTTCTAATATAGATAACTTCATAAGCGATACCCTACAACAGCGGTTGATTAAAAGATAGTACCTTTTTATATACGATGGTATTAAGTAAAATGACCACAGTTGATGACATTTTATTGCACTGCATCAAAATTCTGCAGGAATTCCTAGTATTTATGAGGCTATAGCGGGTGTCTTGGTTGACGATATAGCCTACCCCATTACATTGGTTGTAATTTCAACACACTTGTAGTCTTCCAACAGTATAATCAGTAATTACAAAGATCTGCCCTATAAATAAGTAGATCTTTAGCTGTTTTACGCCTTAATACGACATTTTAACAACTTATCTATGACTTTTAACACAGATTATTAGCTGGTATTTTTTAACCAGTAAAATAAATAAATAAATAACAACAACTTAACCAATTAAACAATAGTTATGCACAATGATATCCACAACTTATGTGGATATCATTAAACGTACAATATTATAATTTATACAATTAATTCGCTTTATATACTCAAATAGACTTAGAAATACACTAGTTTGATAGCAATAATCAATTTAATGCGCAGTAAATACAGGTTAACCAGTTTACTTAAACATAATATTTAATTATTACATTCAAACCCGCGCGAGTATAAGCCCTAGAGTTAAACGCTATTAAACGCTATAGTGTCGACATTAGCATTTAAACAAGCGAAGTCGATTTATGAGTAACTTTACCCTACGGCGCTTATCTGAAACGTTTGCTATTCATAGTTTACGACGTGAGAGCTCAATACCCGACGTGGTATTTAATGCCCCGATATTTTTTTTAGCAAAAACCTATGACGAAATTTCAATTGTTATTCCAGAGCATATTGAAATTGACAGTGAAGAAGTCGAACTTGGCTGGCAAGCATTTGAAGTTGTTGGTCCACTCAACTTTACCTTAACCGGTATAATGTCAAATATATCAACAGTGCTAGCAAATGAAAAAATCAGTATTTTTGCCATTTCTACTTTTGACACTGACTACGTTTTAGTAAAATCAGATAAGTTTGCCGCCGCTAAAGCCGCGTTAATAAAACATAACTACCAAGTGATATAATTCAGGAAATAAAATGACAATACTTTATGGCATTAAAAACTGCGATAGCGTAAAAAAAGCAAAAAAATGGTTAGAGCAACAAAATATCCCTTATCAATTCCACGACTTTCGTAGCGATGGCCTCAGCCCACAATTGCTACAAGAGTTTATAAAGTCTGCCGATTTGACTCTGCTGTTAAATAAACGCAGTACTAGCTTTCGTAATTTAACTGACGAGATTAAAAACAACCTCACTGACGACGTGATGACCGAGATTATTTTAGCGCAACCCACGCTAATTAAACGACCACTACTTAAACACAACCAAGCATTTTTGGTTGGCTTTAAAGATAGTCAATATCAAGAAATTTTGCTTTAGGTATATAGTATTCTCATGATAAAACATAACAATTGCACCATTTCATTAGCACAAGCACTGATTGAACGCCCTTCTGTTACCCCTGAAGATTTTGGCTGCCAAGAACTCATGTCTGAGCGTTTAGCCAAGTTAGGTTTTAATAATGAAAGCATGGTATTTGAAGATACCACTAACTTATGGTCTCGAAGAGGCAGTTCAGGGCCAGTATTTTGTTTTGCTGGCCACACCGATGTTGTGCCAGCGGGCAATTTAGAAAGCTGGAACACACCGCCATTTGATCCCGTTATTATTGACGGTATGCTTTATGGCCGCGGGGCCTCTGATATGAAAGGCAGTTTAGCGGCGATGATAGTAGCAACCGAACGATTTGTTGCTGACTATCCTAAACACCATGGCTCTATCGCATTTTTGATCACCAGTGATGAAGAAGGCCCTTTTATTAATGGCACAACACGTGTTATCGATACGCTTGAAGCCCGTAATGAAAAAATTGACTATTGTATTGTTGGTGAGCCTTCTAGTAGCAATAAATTAGGCGACGTGGTTAAAAATGGTCGTCGTGGTTCAATTTCTGGCGAATTACACATTCATGGTAAACAAGGCCACGTGGCTTATCCTGATCACGTTATTAATCCCATTCATAAGGCCATGCCGGTTTTAGCCGAGTTAAGTGAAATGCATTGGGATAATGGTAATGAATATTTTCCGCCAACGAGTTTTCAAGTGTCGAATATTCAATCTGGCACTGGCGCTACCAATGTCGTGCCGGGACATTTAACCGCATTATTCAATTTACGTTATAGCACTGAATTAACAGCCGAAATGATCGTTGATAAAGTTGAAGCCTTATTAACTCGGCATCAATTAAACTTTGAAATTAACTGGATATTTAACGGCCAGCCATTCATTACAGAACCAGGTACATTGGTTGATTCTGTTGTACAAGCGATTGAAACTTGCTGCAATATAACCACCGAGCTTTCTACCAGTGGCGGCACTTCAGATGGACGATTCATTGCACCTACTGGCGCACAGCTTGTTGAGCTTGGTCCTTGTAATGCTACTATTCATCAAGTTAATGAATGTGTTGCGGTACAAGATTTGATTTTATTAACCGATGTCTACTATCAAACCTTGGTTAATGTTTTAGCCAACGATAAGTAAAATGACAGAACTTGAGTTAATATTGACCGGGAAAACTGAAAGTCATATTCATTGGCTAGCCCCTAATGTTGGTATTCATACTGAAATGTTGTCGGCATTCAAACAACTACAGTTAGCCGCAAAAGCTGCGGGTATAGAGTTGAGCATTGCCAGTGGCTTTCGCAGTTTTGACCGACAACTCATGATTTGGCAAAATAAGTTTTCTGGTAAAACAGCTATTAAAGATGGCTCAAATCAAATTTTAGCGGTTAAACAACTCAGTGACGCTGAAAAAATACACGCCATTATGTTATTCTCTGCGCTGCCGGGAGCCAGCCGCCATCATTGGGGCTGTGAAATTGACGTTTATGCGAAAAATTTATTACCCGCAGAGCAGTCTTTAGCATTAGAGCCATGGGAATACCAAGCTTCAGGGCACTTCTATCCCTTAACCGTTTGGCTAGCTGAACATGCGAAAACGTATGGTTTCTTTTTACCTTACGATAAGTTTCGTGGCGGTGTTGCCCAAGAGCCATGGCATCTTTCATACTTGCCATTATCTAAACACTACCAACAGGCTTATACTGAAGCACTTTTAGCAGAAGCATTATTAAATAGCGAGATTCAAGGTAAAACCTTACTGCTCGCGTTGTTACCTGAGCTTTATCAACGTTATATTCTCAATGTAGCCGATGCTTAACTCGTATTAGCTATTTACTATTAAGCGCTTTTTGAAACTAACATTAAAGGTTTAATTATGAGTATGATTGAGCCTATTGTAGACATTTTATTTACACATTTAAGCGGAGCGTTATTTTATGACCAGTATATTAAATGAAGATTGGGTTGCCCCAACCATCGTTATTATTGCATTCGTTATTTTAATTGGTAATTTAAGTACTTTTCAAAAAAGTGCAAAAACACCTTTACGTAAGAAAGGGTTAAACGATTTAAAAGAAACCGTACCAAGAACGCAAAAGTCGCCTCATAAAATGGCAACCGTTAGTAAGACTAATGATATTACCCATAAAATAAAAAACTCCGATTAACGGAGTTTTTTTATTGTTATATAAGTAACAGCAGTTGCTATTATTCGACTATTAAAAAACGTCTTTAAATGACAAGCCCGCTTCCATTACCTTAAATATTTTCTCTAAAGTTGCCTCAGATAATGCTGTACCATCGGCATCATATAAAGTAACAACAGATTTTTCCGCCATTTTCTCTAGCTGAAATTGATACTTACCATTAGGTAGATCTATAACCTGTATACTGTCTCCCCAAATGCTATCCCACAAACTAGATTCAGGTTTTACGTAATCAACATAATAAATTTTAGTGGTTTCATTAAGGTCGGTAATGCTAAAACCATGATCTTCAAAAAACAAAGGTAAGTTAGACCAGAATAGCTCTATATCCATTTCTACAATATAGGCCGGTTCCCCAGAAGCATTCTCACCTAAACTAACAAAGGTTTGATTAGCACGTAATAAGCGATTTTCTTGTTGTTTTAAACGATATTGAAAATCAACTTGTGCTATAACTTCATTAAGCATATTCATTTCAGCACGTTGTTGATCAATAATATCGATAACTTTACTACCACCTGCTGCATCTGTTTTCAGATAATCAAGTAATTCAACAACTAACGCGACACTTCGACCATGAGATTTACTTTCAAGTGTGTAGCGGTAACGAATACTTTCTGATATTGCTATTGATTTAAAAGGCCAAGTGCCTGTTTCTACTTCTTTGTTATACCAATCTGACTCAAAAACTAAACCTTCATCGTCTACTTGTTTTAATTCAACATTGTCTGTGGTTAACTGGCCTTTTAAGGCTTTTAAAATAAAACCTTTTAGATCATCGTCATCAATTACTTGGTCAAACCATACCTTTGCTGCAGCAGAAGTGCTCTCTGTGCGTGTTGACGCCGCGATAGGTAAAACGAGTGATGGTGCACGTACATCTACATCACCACCAACCGGACCTTCATGGTTTATTTCGTCACTAACAAAAAAGGTATCAACTTGTTTAGGTTTATCTAATCCTGCAGGTATTTTTAACGCTGTTGCTTCTTTTTGTTGCGCGTATTCAAAATCGCCTACCGCTTGCTTATTATTTACAGTACCGCAGCTAGCAACAGCGACACTTAATAATGAAAAATAAAATATCTTGCGATTCATTAACACTCCCGAGGATACAAATCTGAATCTTTCTAATTTAATTTTGCTTGTTTAGTTTTATTAATACTCATTGGTATAAGTATTATTTTTAGTCCTTACGACAAACTAAGAAGTTAACATCGTAAAGTTCAAGCAATACATCAATAACGTCGTTTTGATTACTGAATCCGGGCTAAGTTCCCCAAAATCATCTGATTTATTTAAAAGCCGCCAAATTCATGGCAATAGCGCTAAATTGAGCAGCGCACCATGGTACTTGCCTGAAAATACAAACACAAGATATTGCCGCATATTTATCATAAAAAATAGTAAAATAGTGACGTATGTTGATGGTTACTGGTTTGCACTTCTGATCTAAAAAGAGTAACAGTGTCTGCGTTATACTTGTTATCTTGCTAACGGCATTATTACGGTTAACGACATTAAAAATATTAAGTAACTATTAATGATCCCTATATTCGATTATATGCTTCATCATTATAAAAGGCCCTTAAATAAAAAAAGTTGATTACAAAGCAAAGCGCAAATAACCAACTATTCAAAGTGTGACTATCGTTAGTATTAATTACTCTTATGGCTACCGTCACACATAGGCTGATTTTCGGTTAATTTACAGCCACAAAAAAAGACTTTACCCGATTCTTTTGCCGTATATTTTACCGGTGTAAATTCAGAGCCTTTATGTGAACCGTCACAAAAAGGTTGTTTGTCACTTTTGCCACATGCACACCAAAAATAATTTTTTTCTGCCTCAACTTCAACGCCATAAGGGGTATTTGAAGCACGTTCTGGTTTACTCATAATATATTCTCCATGATTTATTCTTCAAAATTTAAAAAATTCAGTTAGAGTATCAATTCAGTTTGGTCATAATATACCAAGTACCAAGCAACCATGTCTCCTGCATAAGCGGGTAGGTTCTTTCACATTATCGTAAATTCGACTGCATGTACATTAGTTAGCTTCACCTGTTATTTTAACCGTGAAAAATCTAATTGTTTTAAAGTGGAACAGCTATATCGCCAACCAACTTTACCCTACTCAGCCTAACACTTTAGATAAAGCTATTATCATTTCAGCGGATATTGCTCTCAGCGCTTTAAGCACATAATTTATTAAAACAGGACGAGCACTGGCAAAATAAAATCAATATAAAAAATAGTTATACACGCCTAATTAACCCTGATCATTACAGCATTTTCTCTTTATATTGCTCGCATTCTTTTAGGACAACTATCCTTATCCTATGTCAATAAATCTAGTTTTTTCAAAGGGCAAAATAAACACTAAGTATGCTGTTAGCTTTAGTCCCCTAACATGCGTTACAATAGCGCTTTTAGCATGATGGCTAGGTTTATTGATGAGCGAATATTTAGTATTAACGGCAATGGGGCCAGATCGCACAGGCAGTGTCAGTGACTTAACCAAATTAGCCAGTGAGTGTGGCTGTAATATCTTAGACAGTAGAATGGCAATATTTGGCCTAGAGTTCACCTTAATTATGCTGCTTACCGGTAGCAACAAAGCTATTCATCAATTAGAAAGTAAATTACCGGCTGTCGCCCATGAACTTGAGTTAATCACTATGATGAAAAGAACCTCAGGTTATCGAGAGCAAGATTATGTTCATCATTACCAAGTTGATTATGCAGGTATCGATCAACCCGGTATTTTAAAGGCTGTTACGGCATTCTTTGCGACGCGTAATATCGATATATCGTCATTAAAATCTGAAATTGATCAGAAAAATAATCACACGAGTGCCGCCATATTAATCGCGCTGATGGAAGAAACCAGTATCGAACAACTTGAAAACGACTTCTTGCAGTTGTGTGAACAATTTGATGTGCAGGGTTGCATAAAAAAAATTCAATCAAACTTATTTTAGAGGCTTAAATGAAAACATTAATTGCCGGTGATAACGCGCCACTTTTCACCTTAAAAGATGAAAATGACCAAGACATTAAACTCGCAGAATATATTGGTAAAAAACAAGTATTGGTTTATTTTTACCCTAAAGCGATGACACCAGGCTGCACGGTGCAAGCACAAGGTCTACGTGACCATAAGGCCGAGTTAGATAAATTAAATACTCAAGTGTTTGGTATTAGTCCTGATGAACCAAAAAAACTGGCCAAATTTTGTCTACGTGATGAACTCAACTTTAGCCTATTATCAGACCCTGATCATAGTGTTGCTGATGCCTTTGGTGTGTGGGGTTTAAAGAAATTTATGGGCCGTGAATATGATGGCATTCACCGTTTGAGTTTTTTGATTGGCTTAGATGGAAAAATTAGCCATGTTTTTAACAAGTTCAAAACTAAAGATCATCATCAAGTCGTTCTTGATTTATTAAACAAGCTATAGTTTTTAAATTCTAGCGGCTTAAACAAGCGAATAAATAGCAACAAAGGCTTAACAACAAACTTGTTAAGCCTTTTTAATATCAATAAATTAACTGCCCTTTCATGGCTTATCTCATTAACCTACCGTCTTTAATCAGTGTTAATATGCTCAAAATATCAACTTAGCTTTGCTCTGCTGATAAGCGTAACTGTTGCTGATAGTTTTTTGCATCTAAAAAGCCTGGTGTTGTTAACGCGATATCGGTTAACTGGTTAACAACATCGCCAATAACGATTAAAGTAGGCGGTGTAACTTTATGCTCAGCCGCTAAATCAGCAAGCGAAGATAATTTACCACGAAAAATTTGTTGTTCCGGCTGAGTGCCTTTGCGTATCAGCGCTGCCGGTGTATTTTTGTCACGGCCATGCTTAATTAATTGCTCAGTGATACTAGGCAAGGTGTTAATGCCCATATAAAACACCACGGTTTGACTACTACAACTCAAGCTTTGCCAAGGTAAATTAAGTTGGCCGTCATTTTGGGTATGACCGGTAATAAAGGTACAGCCTTGCGCTACACCTCTGTGTGTTAAAGGAATGCCCGCATAAGTTGTGCAACCTGATGCCGCCGTAATACCCGGACAAAGATGACAGCTAATACCATTTTTTAATAAAAACTCAGCTTCTTCACCACCGCGACCAAATATAAACGGGTCGCCACCTTTTAAGCGTAATACTTTTCGACCTTGTTGTGCATATGTCACCAACAATTCATTAATTTTATCTTGTGGCACACAATGCTTTGCTTGTTCTTTACCGACATATAAACGTTCACAATTTGGCGGCAAAAGCGCCATAATTTCATCACTGACTAAACGATCATAAATGGCAACGTCTGCCTGCTCAATAAAACGTAAGGCACGAATAGTTAATAATTCTGCGTCACCTGGGCCTGAGCCAACCAGTGCTACTTCACCAGGTTGTAAAGTCGACTTTCTATTTATGTTATTCAAAACGTTGCTACTCAATTTATTTTCATTAGATAACGGTGTTATTTATAGCGCACCTTATCGACCCTTATTCTATTATAATATAAAAATCATCAGGCTTATAAATTTTATTTTAATAACTTAGCGTTAATTAACCTAAGTTATTTTATTTACAATAATAAAAAATCACGCTGCACTAGCTTACAACCAACGTAAAATAAGCATTTATACTGAAATTAATCAACGTATTACAACTACAATGAGTTAAATAGCTTAACAAAAGTGTTCTCAATTAATCACCCGCCGCCTTAAAACGCTCTAACGAGTAAAAAGTAAAGGGTGGCATTCATATTCAAAGGTGAGGAGAAAAATAAATATACAATTGATGTGAAAGGTCAACACGCATCATTAAATGTTGAACCACTCCATTAAGCTAAAAGCTAAGTCAAAGTCAAAGTCAAAAACTAAAGCCTAAACAACTAGGCTTTAATAAATGAATAAAGAGCTAACTGGCTTTTATCACCTCATGCTGAGTCGTTGTTGACCAAGCATTCAGCACGGCTTTAACAAGCGTTGCTAATGGAATAGCGAAAAATACGCCCCAGAAACCCCATAAGCCACCAAATAATATCACAGCAATAATAATCGTTACTGGGTGAAGGTTTACCGCTTCAGAAAAAAGCAAAGGCACCAGCAAGTTGCCATCAAGCGCTTGGATAATGCCGTACGCTATCATCACATAACCAAATTCAGCACTGGTACCAAATTGGAACAAAGCAACGAGCAAAACAGGCAATGTAACAATCGTCGCGCCAACATAAGGCACAAGTACCGATAATCCCACTAATACCCCAAGTAATACCGGATAATTAAGTCCTAAAGCAATAAAAGCTATGGTTGATGCTGTGCCAATAATAATAATTTCAATCAATTTACCACGAATATAATTCATGATTTGCTGATTCATTTCAATGCCTACTTGTTTTGCCATACGACGATCTTTTGGCAGAAATTGGCGTAAGCTAGTAAAGAGCACGTTTTTATCTTTCAGAAAGAAAAACACCATTAATGGCACTAAAATAAGATAAATCAACAAGGCGACAACATTAGAAATTGAATTAAGCGATGCTTTGAGCGCCATTTGTCCCCATTCAATTAGCTTATCATTAACTAAGGTTATTACATGGGCAATTTGTTCATTACTGACCAAGTCTGGGTATTGTGCTGGTAATGCGAGTAAATAAGTTTGTCCTTGCCCGAGCATTTGCGGCACTTCTTGCAGTAAATTGCTACTTTGCTGCCAGATAACTGGCATCAGTCCCAATATGCCGATTAAGGTTAAACCAACAAAAACAGACACAACAATAATCACGGCCAGTACCCGAGATAATCCCAGCTGCGAGAGTTTATTCACTGGTAAGTCTAATAAAAACGCTATGGCAACAGCAACAAATACCGGCATTAATAAACTACTGAAAAAATAAACAAACAAAAAAGTACAAATTAAAATAACCATTAAGGTTACCGCACTCGGGTCCGAGAAATTTCTTTTGTACCAATCGCTAAACAGAGAAACCATAATATTTACTTTTCCATTCTTATTATTAATTCAACAATATATTTATCAATATTACGCTGTTCGAAATAAAACCCTTGTTTTGTCAACAATTTAGGAATATCTTTTTTAGAACCATTATCGTAAATGCGTATCAAACAACTATCAATCGGTGTTAACTTTCTGAGTAACAAGCGTAAATTTACCAAGGGTACTGGGCATTTATCTTGTGTCGCATCGTATTCGTAAATCATAAATATAAATATGCACAGTGCTTTAGTTTGATTATCTAATTTGCGACAATTGATTACAATGGCATTTGTAAATTCTTTTAGTGTATTCTAATAATTTAAAGAGGTTAAATGAGCGAGCTTTCTAATAATCCCAGTCTTAAAGAAATCAACACCTACAAAAAAAAGATAAACTGGGGTGACATACCGACTATTTATCAGTTAGCAACAAATTCAATTAGTGATATTGATGGCATGTTAACGCATGGTTTTGATAATGCATTTAAACAGTTACTAGACAAACGTAACTGGAATATCAATATGGTAGATCAGCAAAACGATATTATGGGTAAAGTCACAACAGGTAAGCCAAAAATTTCGCTTTATCATCACATGAATGAACAACATTATGAATTACATTGTTACCCCATAATTAATAATGAACGTGTGCTGCAAGCGCAATTTAACAATACGCTTTGCCCATTTGTCACCTGGAGACCTGAAACGATGCAAATGTTGTTTAGATTGAACTCATTGATTCCTTTTATTGTCTACACCTTTCAAAAGGGCGATGTCGCAGATTATGCCCTTATTCGTTATGCCAACAAACGTGTTAAAGAGTTGATATTATTACTACAACAATCGTTTGACATTACTGATATCGAAGGCTATACAATCGCTGAGTTTTGTCAAGAAATTCACCGTAAGCATTCACAATCTCAGCATAATGCATAAATATAGTGTTGATAAACCTGACAATATGGAAAATTAAATTTGTTTAAATTAAAGCCACTCATTATTTCACTTGCCTTAATCTCATCAATTACCAGCAGTGCATTTGCCGCAAAGAGTGAGACTAATAAAAATAAACTGCCCGAAATTGGCTCAGCAGGTGTCAGTGTATTGTCTATCGAAAAAGAGCGTCAAATTGGCGGCGAAATGATGCGTCAAATCCGGGCGTCTCAACCGATATTAAATGACCCCGTATTAACAGAATATATTAATGACTTAGGCAACCGCATGGTGCGAAACGCCAAAGACGTAAACTATAGTTTTGAATTTTTTGTTATACGTAACCAAGAGTTAAATGCCTTTGCTTTTTTTGGTGGCCATATTGCCATTCATAGTGGCCTGATAACCACCGCTAGCACCGAAAGTGAACTCGCCTCAGTGGTTGCTCACGAAATATCACATGTGACCCAACGACACTTGGCAAGACGATTAGAAGCACAAAACAAATCACAACCTTTGACCATGGCCGGTATGATCTCAGGCGTATTACTTACCTTGATAAACCCTACCGTTGGTATGGCTGCACTGAGTACTACAATGGCAGCGTCACAACAAGCAGGAATAAATTATACCCGCGGCAACGAGCAAGAAGCCGATAGAGTGGGCATTATGCTGCTCGCTAATAGTGGTTTTAATCCCCAAGGTGCCCCTGATTTTTTTACCACTATGGCAGAGAAATACCGTTACACCTCGAAGCCGCCAGCCATGTTATTAACTCATCCTTTGCCTGAGTCTAGAATTTCAGACGCCAGAATAAGGGCGCAAAATTACTCACCACGCCCCTTAGCTCCCAGTTTAGAATTTGAGTTAGCTAAAGCCCGCATTATGGCAAGATATGAAGGAAACGCGAAAGATAATATCATTAACTTTCAGCAAAGTTTAGATAAAAAACGCTATGCTATAGAGGCTGCAGCACAATATGGTCTTGCCCTTTCTCAATATGAAAATAAAAATTATCAAAGCGCTATTAGCCAACTTGAAACATTGTTGCGCAACGACAAAAAAAACCTATTTTATGTTGATGCCCTAGCCGATGGTTATATTGCCGTAAAAGCTTTTAACAAAGCTATTGCCATGCTTAGCGAGTTAAATCTTTTAATGCCGAACAACCAAGTAGTGACATTGAACTACGCGAACGTTTTAAATGAGGCTGAGCAATACAGTAAGGCAGAAACGCTATTACAAGATTTCTTAGTGCTGAACCCAAAAAACTTTATTGCCAATGATTTATTATCAGAAGTATATAGAAAACAAGATAAAAAAGCGCTTATGCACGCTACTAAAGCCGAGGTTTATGCCCTATTAGGTGCTTATCCAAAAGCGGTTGATGAGTTACAAACCGCTTACAACTTTGTTGAGGAGAACCCATTACTACAAAAACGTATGAAGGGCCGCATATTACAATTGCAAGAACAACAAGAAAAGCTTAAGCGCTTATAGAAATCAGTTAAAATACCACTAAATTTAATTTGTCTAATAACAATCTAAGAGAAAAACATGTTAACGATTTATCACAACCCTCGTTGCTCAAAAAGCCGACAAACATTAGCACTTATTGAAGAACAAAAACATGATGTCACTATTGTTGAATATTTAAAAACCCCGCTTAGTATTACAAAAATTGAACAGCTATTATTATTACTTAAGCTATCACCACGGGAAATGATGCGAACAAAAGAAGCTGAATTTAAAGAGCAAAACTTGGCCAATGCTGATGATGCCACTTTAATCGCGGCTATGGCTAACACCCCTAAACTCATTGAGCGCCCTATTGTTACTGATAACACCCGTGCTATTATTGGTCGTCCACCAGAAAATGTACTTTCGCTAATGCAGGCTAATGATTAAAAATGACCAATAAAAAACGTTTATCTACGACTACACTCAAGCAGATCACTCTGTTTGGCTACTTCTCATTGCTTTTTTACATGCCATTTTGGCTGATTATCATGAGTGATGACACCGCGCTATCAGTACCTTTAACGTTAGTCATGTTTG
This sequence comes from Colwellia sp. MB3u-4, assembly GCF_014077065.1. Lineage (NCBI taxonomy): Bacteria > Pseudomonadati > Pseudomonadota > Gammaproteobacteria > Alteromonadales > Colwelliaceae > Colwellia > Colwellia sp. MB3u-4. The sequence continues at coordinate 94,859 of NZ_JACGVE010000086.1, forward strand.
TCCTACCTTTATTGTTTCCATTAAAAGGCCTAGTACAAGGCAACCCTTATACATACGCATGGTCAAACTTTATCGTTATGATTTATTTTCTGCATAGTTTAACCACATTATGGGTTTCAGCTGATGAAAAATTATGGGCCTTGGGCGAATTCTTCTTTGCCGCCGTTATGTTTATTGGTGGTAGTTATTATGCAAAATACCGTGGCCAAGAACTGGGGTTAAGCATTCGTAAAAAGAAAGAATAGTGTCACTGCCTCTCATGTTCAGTAAGTCACCACTACGAACTTAATACCAAGAAACTTAATACCGAAAAAATAAATGCCTAGACAGTTAAGCGCTAGGCATTTTTCATCAACACGCCATCACTCATTAATACTAAACAAGGGCATACCTACACGGGTGCTATTTTTTGTTCTCCACCTGTAAATTAGTACTACGGCTTTAAAACCCTCGAAGCTATAAACACATTCCTTTCTTTACTCTAAAACTAAAATTGTTTAAAAATAGGTCAGCAGATTAGCATTGCAACCCATTAGCATTTTTTATACAGTTAATTCACCCTAAACAGGTCTTTTAATTTAACTCAGCATTTAAACAGAGGCACGGATGAATAATATTGGCATTAATCAAAGAGGTTTTTCAAACAAAGTAAGCACACTTGCGTTGACTTTAGTTGTATTGATTGTACAAGGATGTGGTGGTAGTGGTGGATCTAACGCCAAAGAGAGTAAACCTAGTGATGATTTCATCCCTGTTGTTACTCAAACCGGCATAGTCGCATTTGATGACGCCAGTAAAACTGCACAACCGATTGAGTTATTTCTTTACTACCCTGACGATACGCTGAGCAATATTAGTTGGCAACAAACTACAGGCAGTGAGCTTGTTTTTCATGCCGAACATTCCAAGGGTATTGCCTTTACACCATCTGCGGCAGGCGAATATAGTTTTCAAGTCAGCTTTATCCGCAATGGCGTAAGTGAAACCTTATCGCATACCGTTATTACTTCAGAGGAACGCAGCCAAATATCAGCAAGACTAGGTCATGCAGCATTGGAGGGTAGTGATGTTTCTTTAAGAGCCAGCATTGAAAATGCCGCGTTAACAAACAACAGCATTGTATGGCAACAAATCTCTGGCCCAACGGTGACTTTTAGTGAAGTAACCGAGGGACAAACTGCCGTTTTTTTCAAGGCGCCTACGGTTAGCGCTGACAGCTTGCTAACCTTTACGGTTAGTGCTTCAGATGGCGCCACAGAGCAACAAGATACTATTGCCATACTAGTCGAAAATGCAGCAACTATTAGCAGCGATGATAACACGGCTTACGATTCACGATTAGCCACCGTATTTCCTTTTAATGCAAACTCACCTTATGCCGATGTTTTAGTTAACTGTGTTTATAGTAATAGTATTGATTTTCGCACTAGCTGTCGCTTTGATGAATTACCGCTAATAGCACAAGATACTACCACACCGACTATTGACGACATTATGGACCGCGTTGTGGTTTCTCATCAATGGATGGGGCAAAGGTTTAAAGAGTTTTTACAAAACTCAGATCAGCAAGACGATTTTAAAAACTTGCTTCGTGCCACCACAGCCATTGTTATTTCATATGACATACGCCCTTCATACTATTGGGTAGTGACCGGTGCTATTCATCTTGACCCTGAGAACCTTTGGTTAACACCCGATGAAAGAGATACCATTAATCAAGCCCCCGACTTTCGTGCCTCATTCGGCAATGAGCTAAATTTTGTTATGCCATGGCGTTATGTTAGCAATAATAACTACACCAGCTTTTACTATCCAGAAAATTTGCGAGAAACTCGTGACGCGAGCGAGGGTGTTTTTGATTTAGCGTCATTGATGTATCACGAACTCGCACACGCCAATGACTTTTTTGCACAAAGCACCTGGGCAGACTTAGACCGAAATGATCGCATACTAGACGCTGCCGATAAAATCTTAAAATCAACCGGCATACAATCTGATATGTTAAGCACTTCACTGCCGCTCAATGGCACACAAATGTATAGCTTAGCGCAGGTACGTTATCATGGTGAAACGGCGACCAGCAGCGAAAAAAATTACAATCCAAGTGACGTTACCGGTTTTTTTAGCCCTGAACGTGCCCCGCAATTTTACAATTACACTAGTAAACGCGAAGACTACGCCATGTTGTTCGATGGTTTTATGATGAAAGCGCGTTACGATATTGATAGAGATGTTGCAGTAACTAGCCAGCCTCAAAATGCAGGAGAGCAATACATAGTGACTTGGGGGCAACGCGGGCGTATTGGAGACGTTAATATTAAACCCAGAGTTGACTATGTTACTCGCCGTATATTGCCTGAGTTTACTTCAGCCTCCAATATTATTAACAATTTAGCCGCACCAATAGCGATGGTATCAGGGAAAACATGGGCAGAAAATTTAGCGATTAGTCCTGAGGTAAATCAAGCTAATAAAATAGTGCTTGATAGTTTCCAGTTAACTAATTCAAAAGCTAACAGATTCAATGCTAACGGCCCAATGTTTTATGAAAAGCCAATCCCTAAACGTAACTAGCATCAACATAACTAGGCTTAAATGTAGCTGAAGCTAAGAAAAGCGGGATCGCCCAATGTAAACTTAGCTAGGTTCGAGCATAATTAATTGTAAAGATTAACGAATAATGAGAGGGTTTTTAAACTATCAGTGAATTAAGCCAATAATTATCAATGACTATGTAAAATATTTTAGCTTCTCAATCAACAAATACAGTGACTTTAAATGGTCACTTTTGCCATTTTCAGGACCTAATTTACATCTGTGTTCATCACAAAAAAAAGACCACTTTGCTACCAAAGTGGTCGTTCACGTAGTTTTATTGGTCTAATTTCTTGGTGCGCAAAGCTAAAGGTCGTTCGTACCATATTTCACATTGGGCTTGTGACAAGTTCTACCACTTTACAGAACTTTCTATAGGGTAATAGGCCCTAAAATTTTGGCCTTTTAGCTTTTAATTGATGGCTTAGTGGCAGTTTCTGATGAAATAATCCGTGCTTTACTTTTAGCTCTTTTTTTCTTTTTTGAATTTTTATTCGCTAAAACTACTGTACTAATAAACTCTGCTGATTTTTTGCTGGGATTAAAAGCAATTTCAATAATTTTACCGTTACATTTGATAATATCTCCGCGGCGAATTTTTTTACGTTTTTGAACTACAACTTCATTATTTACTAAAACATTACCTTCACTGATCATGGTTTTAGCTTCGCCGCCACCGTCAACCATATTGGCAATTTTGAGTAAGTTACAAAGTTCTATAGGTTCAACACAAATATCGATAATTGAGTGTTTTGACATGAAATACGCCTAATGATTTAAAATAATAATATTGTTAATATTCTAACATATATTTGGATAAAACTTGTATTAAGGATACTTTATAATGCTGAGCTAGCATAGACGGTAAATACTTGATGCATTTAGCATTTTATTAAACGTTGCGCAAAGCTTCGGTATTCACTGATTAAATTTTTAAGTTGTGACATCTAGGGTTTCTTTATGGCACCAACTTGTCGTTAGGATATCTTTTGAAATAGCGAATTTTTAAAGCAAAACTAAAAATTAATACAACCGACTACTCTAAGGACAGTAGCGGCCAAAAAACGACCTATTTCAGTCGTGAATTTATCACTGTAAATAGTCCGTATTGCCACCAGGCTGTGTAAAAAATATTGATCACCTTTTGGTCTAACCCTCAGTTTTTTATGATCAATCAATCTTAATTTTCAGCTCTCGAAGATAGCGTATTAGCTATAATTAATAGTAGGAAAACAAGAACGAGAAGTGCTGATATGTCCCACCATATTAAAGGCCAAGGTCGAAACCAAATAACCCTATTTCCTGAAGCATTGGACGATTTTGTCACCAAAGAAAACCCCGTTCGTGTCGTTGACGCCTTTGTTGATGAGCTTGATTTACACACTTTAGGGTTCAACCGTGTTATCGCCAAAAATACAGGTCGGCCAGGTTATCATCCTGCCGCGTTGCTTAAGTTATACATCTACGGATATTTGAACCGCATCCAGTCTTCTCGCCGCTTAGAGAAAGAGTCACATCGCAATGTTGAGTTAATGTGGTTACTTGAGCGCTTAAAACCAGACTTTAAAACGATTGCCGACTTTAGAAAGGACAACGGTAAGGCTATCACCAAAGTCTGCCGTCACTTCATCGAGTTATGCCGTCAAATGAATATGTTCACCGATGCCGTTGTGGCTATAGATGGCAGTAAATTCAAAGCGGTTAATAGCAAGCACAACAATTACACGCCAAACAAAGTTAAAGACCATATTCGCCGTATGGAAAAGCATATTGAGAATTACTTAAGTCGACTTGAAACCGCCGATGCCAATGATAAAGTTGATGCTGTTCAAGCCTCTGCTGCTGAGAAAATTGCATGGATGAAACAACGCGTAGTTGAACTCAAGGAACTTGCTGTACAAGTGGGGCGCATCCAGACAAGCAACTTTCCACGGTTGACCCTGATGCCCGCTTACTTAAAACACAAGGCATGAACAGACAGGTTTGTTATAACGTTCAAAGCTCTGTTGATACGAAACATCATTTAATAGTGACGCACGAAGTCACCAATACCAATGACCGTGGCAAGTTGGCCGATTTGACACGGTTAACGCAGCAAGCATTGGCGCAGAAAAACATTACAGTGTTAGCTGACAAAGGTTACTACAGCGGAGGTGATATCAAAGAAACTCAAGATATGGGGGCCTCTGCGCTTGTGCCCAAAGGGGATACGTCAGGTGCTAAAAAGAAAGGGATCTTCAATCGCTCTTTATTCAAATATGACCAAGACCGAGACCTTTATTTTTGCCCTGCGGGGAATGAACTACCACATAAGCGAAATGTTGAAGAAGGCGGAATGAAACTCAAGGTCTATGTTGACCACATTGCTTGCAGGGACTGTGATATTTGCGCTAAATGTACCCAATCAAAACGCGAGCCACGAAAGATAAGGCGTTGGATACACGAAGGTGAAATGGAAGAAATGCTAACACGATTGAAAAACGCACCTGACACGGTGCTCATTCGCAAGCAAACGGTAGAGCACCCCTTTGGCACCATAAAAATGTGGATGGGGGCAACCCACTTCCTTACCAAACAATTGAAAAATGTCAGTACCGAGATGAGTCTTCATGTTCTCGCTTATAACCTCAAACGAATGATGTCGATTGTGGGCAGTGAAAGTCTACTCGAAGCAATAAGGGCGTAATTAGCCTTTTATTGTTAGCTCATATGCGTGATAAACGTGCTAATAAAGCGGATATCAGCTCCCTCAACTCAAATTAAACAACATACCAACAATTTACTGCAAAAATAATAAGGTGTAGATAAAATATTGGAATTTGGGTAAATCAAAAATAGTTTTTACACAGTCTGCCACCATTGCGGTCGTTCATCATCAAATTATTAATACTAACTTTGTGCGCATTAAAAACATAAGCAACAAATTATTTGCCATATATTTTCTAATAAATAATTCATGTCGTATTACTGAGAAGTCTTAGTAATAACCTAAAAAACCATCTACCTCCCTAATCTATTGATTTTATGGGTAATAGTCTCAACTTCTACATTGAATATTACTGAGACTTCTCAGTAATATCCCAGTTACGATAAAAATAAAAAATTTATCGTTTCTAAAGCTTTGAAATAATGGGATATTAATAGTAATTAATTAAAGCTTATGGGATGGACATTACTGAGAAGCCTCCATAATAAGCTGTTGAACTAAACCGCTTCGCGGGGAGTGCCAGCTCCCTGACATTTCTCTGTATTCCAGCCACACTTAACTTGCTACATCACTCACTTTTGGAGGCATGTAAAGAAACTGTTCAAGCAATCATTTGTTTCTTGATAGTCTGTTTCGTTGTGAGAGTTCACATCTTGCGCGTCAAAAATAGGTAGTAATAGGTTACAGGGTGAACTAAAGTAGAAAAATAGATAATGGATTGATCGAATCAGAGTTAATGCTGAGAGTGTTTAAAAAGGAATTATTTAACTCGAAGTCCCCCCTGAAAAAAAATACACTTATTGCATAACTAGTGCCAACTTAGACGTTCTGAGAACGGCTCAGTCCAACAGGACATTTATCTCTCATGCTTCGATAAGAGATAAATGCTTAATTGTTATGTGTATCGGGAATACTATGGCATCTGAACCTAATTACTCAAAATATACTATTTCCGAACTTTACGATGTTTTGGATAATATTGACGGGAATAAATTTCCTGAACGGCTAGAAAAAATTAACTATGAGCTTGAGTCAATGGTTATCGAAGATGAGCAAGATTATGAACGTCCAATTAAGAAAATGAGCCCCATTAAAAAAAATGCTCTAGGTTTCTTTTTAATATTTTCAATTATGTTATCTATTTTATACGCTGAATATGTCCCAATGCGAGGATTAGATTGGATTACAGAACAAACCCATCCACAACTATATTGGGTTTCGGTTATAATTTTTGGTCTATGGTCGTGCTATTATGCGAAGAAATACATAGATGTAAAAAACACATAATAAGCTGTTAAACAAGGACAAAAATAGTTGGTTTTTGCTCCTGCGTCGCTTATTTTAACCAACTATTTTTTGCCCATTAATTTAGCGTTGGTGATTAATATTCAAATTGTTCTATACTAAATAATGAATTTTTAAATAAGGATTTTTATAATGACTAAATACATACTTTTATTAGCGGTAATTACATACATTCCAAGTGCATTAGCTAAAAGCAACGAGGAAAACTACGATCTTACAAAAGAGTTAGCGCAATGTTACGTGGCACATGAATTATCGAGAAATATAAATGAAGCTAATACATTAAAAAGCTTTTTAAGGAAGCTGCCCTCACACAATGAAGTTAACCAGTTAATTAATTATTCATTCAACTATCAACGAACTAGCGAATTAGCCCTCAGTAATGCGTTTAGCAAATATTGTTCAAATGCAACCGATAAAATAGAGATTTTAACTACATCGCTATTAACACCTAACAAGACAATTAAGTAGGACTAAATTTAGTGGGGCGTTATTTTTTTATCAAGTCTTGAGTCATCAAAACTATGTTTAATCTATTTAAAAAAAAAGCTAAAGAACCTCAATTTACAATTAGACATGGCGTACAAAAAGATATTGATTTTGTTGTTAAGCAGATTGTGGAAGATTCTAAATATGGGTATTTCGCCAGAGGTATGCCTGCGAAGTTAATTATTGATAATCAAAATGCAATGTTAAATGCATCTATTAAACGACAGTTTCTCCAAATGCAAACTGATTATGGGCTATCTCACCATCATAGCTCTATTTTTGTTATCTTTGAATCTTGTGAAAATGAATTAATTGGCTTCGCGTTAGTTTTATGTGATGTAGAGTCTGAGGATAAACTATCAGAGATATTAGTTGCTGGAATTCGTCCTGAAATGCGTGGAAATGGTTATGGTAAAGTATTTATAAAGATGTTGGTTAGCGACTTAATAAAACAAACACCATTAAAAGCACGTTGCTATAAAGAATCCACAATTATGTAGAATATTCTATTAAGTTTAAACTTTAAAGTAACAACTACGACTAATACAGGTACTAGTTATTTATACCGCTCTAAAGAAAATTAGTTAATATATATCAAAACATAAGTCATTAAAGTAGGACAAAAAACAGTTGGTTTTTGCTCCTTCGTCGCTTATTTTAACCAACTATTTTTTGCCTCTTAATGAGGTCTATATTTCAAATGGAATTTGGATGAAAATCACTAAAACAATCACTTTAACTATTATTCTTTTGTTTTCTTATTCCTCATTTAGTAGCGAGCTTGATATGACGGGTATATGGATTGGAGAAAGCGTCACTGCTAGTGAACACAGAAAGATCTATACCGTAAGAACAAGAGATGGTTATTATTTTTCAAGACACGAATATTATGAAGATGACGCAATGGTAAGGTGGCTACATAATTATGGTATTTGGGGGCAAAGTGATGACAAATTCTGGACATATTTTGTGGTGTATGCAAGCGCTACAAGCGTTAAAAATTTGCCTGATTGCAACCCGCCAAGGTTTAGCTATATAGTTCAGTCTATCTACCAAAATAAAACGACCTATGTAGCTGAGCGTGATGGTGTAGAGTACACCATGGCAAGAATAGATAAATTACCTATTGAGTTTTTCACAAATGATAAAGTTCTCCATAAGTTCGCTTTAGAAAAAATTAATACATTTAAACAAGAGTGTAGAAAAGAACTATAAGCAATTAAACAAGGACAAAAAATAGTTGGCTTTTGCTCCTTCGTTGCTTATTTTAGCCAACAATCTTATTGCCCGTTAATTGGGCGTTATTGATACAGAAACTAACCCACCTTGCTGATTAGTTTCTATAGCTAATGTCTTCTTTGTGGCATTAGTTAGCGTTAAGAGGCGAAACACCAACAGTAGCTTCAAGCTTAAAGCCGACGTTAGCCATAACGACATGCTAATCTCAGAAGTGTGGAAAAAGTTGTCTCTATTTTCTAGCCGCTTGTGAAGTTTTTTAAAATGGCTCAGAAATTTTCACAAAAAACATACGATTAATTTTTCTAACCTAGTTACAGCCCTGAAACTATTTAACTAAATCCTCACTTTATTTGAAGTTCCACATAAGCTCAAGCATAAGTCATTTGGCTTTTTTGGCTTTAACTAAATGAATTAAAAAGATTAAATTAAACGGATAATTGAAATGACTAGTTCTAAGTCACTATTTTTAAATCATTAGTGATTTAAAATAAGACATCTTTAATAAAGGGAATAGTGATGCGACGCTGCTCTCTGATTGATGCCTGATCAAGCTGTTCTAATGCGGCAATTAAGCTGGTCATATCGCGTGATAAACGATTAATTAAAAATCTCGCCACGTCATCATTCATTGTTAAACCCCGTTGTTGTGCACGGTATTGCAAGGCAAATGACTTCTCTTTATCTGATAAGGGTTTTAATTGTTCCGTTAAGCCCCAACTTAGCCGAGAGACCAAATCAGGCAAAGTAATATTTAACTGGGCAGCGCTTTGATCACCGGTAATAATCAGGCATTTGTTTTGCTCAACCATACGGTTATATAAATCAAACACGCCTTGTTGCCAGATATTATTACCCGCGATCAATTGAATATCGTCTAAACAGACTAAATCAATATTTTCTAAACCGTCAAGTACATCAACCGAAAGTTGAGTAAGCTCAGAGAACGACAAACACAACGAGGTTATGCCTAATGTGTCGGCATAGGCACAACTGGCGTGTAACAAGTGACTTTTACCAACATCGGTTAAACCAAACAAAAATAAACTGTGTACTTGTTTGTTTTCATCACCTATATGATCGAGAAAGTGCGTTAACTGTTGCACCACCATTTGGTTGCTCTCACTTTTAAAACTCGCGAAAGTTTCATCGTCAGGTAATTGCACAGACAGAGTGAGTTGCGAAACTTTCTTCACTTTTTACCCCAATTAAATACCGGTACTTGTTCTGTGCCCTCAGGCGCAGCGAGGGGGTCAACATAACGATTGAGCTGTTCACTCAATTTTAATGAAGCAAGCAAAGCTTGTTGTGAGCCAATTAACGACAATTTAAAGCGCCGATTAGTACCTTTCGCACTGACCAATTGTACTGATTGCACAGCAGACAATTCTGCAAGAAAATCTGACACCGCTATCAAGTCTACTAATGAGGCGATATTGGCAACATCTATTTCAAACTCGTGACTGTTAGTTGTTGATAAGGCATATTGCTGATAAATAATATCGGTAATATCAGACAAAGCAGCACTTAATAATTCATCAACGTTATTACCTAAGTATTGTTCGCTAAACATTTGTACGTGCTCATTTTGCGGATCAGTCATTAAACTCCAGTCTACTGCTAAACTATTGACTTGGCACTGAGGACAATCTAAAAGATCATTTTGGTCAGCAACTAAGCTTGAGTTTGAGACTCTAATCACCACCACAGCTTCTGCCATATAACGCGCAGACGCTTGTGCTACTGGTTTTGAAAAACGGCCCCAAACATCAGTTAATGTCAAAGCATTAAGGTCAGTTAAGTCCATTATGGGCATAACTAATGGTAAACCACGCAACTGGGAAAAATCATCAATAACGCGGGGTAACAACGAATTCGATGTTGCAGAAATTATCTTACGTTTAAAGCCATCTTCCTCAACCAACCAGACCATCACTTGTGGCCTTAATTGCCCCCAAATCGGCAAGTCACTGGCTTTAAACAATTGATTGATCTTGGCTTCGTTAAAGGAAACATTGAGTAATACTTTGTTATTAGTGCGAATATATTGATATTGCGTAACATACATGCTGTAGTTATTTATTGCCTGGGTAATAAGCGGATGATCAATGTCATTACCGCCAACCTTGACTAAAATTGCCCGCAAGGCATTTTTAAGTGCTTGATTACGATCGCCATTTGATTGTGACGCTACAGCCACTTTTGCGCTGTACAAGTTTTCGACCTCGATAGCGCTAATTTTAAGCGATAATACAAGGCACAAGAATATCAGATAATTTCTGAACATATTTAGCATTAACATGTGTTTCATAATGAAGATCTTATCATAATGTTGCTGATTTTTATCACTTATAAAAAATAAATTATTTTAAAGATTTTCAGCACGTCTTTGCGCTGATAGAATGTGCGCCTTTATCATACAAGCAAACTAACAACATAATTGAGGTTTCCCCGTGAGCGAAGAAAAACAGTCTTTAAATTATAAAGATGCTGGCGTTGATATAGATGCAGGTAATGCCCTAGTTGAAAATATTAAAGGTGCCGTAAAACGCACTACTCGTCCAGAAGTTATGGGGGGGCTAGGTGGTTTTGGCTCTGTCTGTCAACTTCCTACTGGCTATAAAGAGCCTGTACTTGTTGCCGGAACGGATGGCGTTGGTACAAAATTGCGTTTAGCAATAGATTTAAAAAAACATGACACAGTCGGTATCGACTTAGTAGCTATGTGTGTAAACGATTTAATCGTGCAAGGTGCTGAGCCACTATTCTTCCTTGACTATTATGCTACAGCAAAACTTGATGTTGACGTTGCTTCAGCCGTTGTGGAAGGTATCGCAGAAGGTTGTGTACAAGCGGGTTGTGCATTAGTCGGTGGTGAAACCGCTGAAATGCCAGGCATGTACCACAAAGGCGACTACGATATCGCTGGTTTTTGTGTCGGTGTAGCTGAAAAGTCACGTTTAATTGATGGCACTAAAGTAGCCGCAGGTGATCAACTTGTTGCACTTGGCTCTTCTGGTGCTCACTCAAATGGTTTCTCTTTGGTACGTAAAGTATTAGAAGTAAATAACACCAACACCGATGACTTACTTGATGGAAAACCATTAGCTGAGCATCTTTTAGCGCCAACAAAAATTTATGTTAAATCAGTTTTAGAACTGCTTAAGCATGTTGATGTGCACGCCTTGTCACATATTACTGGTGGCGGCTTTTGGGAAAACATTCCACGTGTTTTACCAGAGAGCGCTCAAGCCATTGTTGACGGCAATAGCTGGCAATGGCCGGCCATCTTTAATTGGTTGCAAGAAAATGGCAATATCAGTGAACATGAAATGTATCGCACATTTAACTGTGGCGTTGGTATGATCATCGTAGTACCTGCTGAGCAATTGGCACAAAGCATCGACATTCTTAACGCGCAAGGTGAAAACGCTTGGCATATTGGTGAAATTGCTGATCTACAAGCAGGCCAAGAACAAGTTATTATCAACAAAGGTTAATCATTGATGCGAAGCCGAATTGTAGTACTTATTTCCGGCGGCGGCACAAACTTACAAGCGATTATCGATGCCTGTAAGCAAGACAACTATGGTGGCGAAATCGTCGCTGTAGTGTCTAACAAAGCTGACGCCTATGGTTTAACGCGAGCACAAGATGCTAACATAGCAACCTCTGTGCTTTCACACAAAGACTTTGATAGCCGAGAAAATTACGATAGTGCCTTGGTCGCCGAAATTAACAATTATCAGCCTGATTTGATTGTGCTAGCCGGTTTTATGCGTATTTTAACGGCTAAATTTGTGCAAAAATTTCAAGGTCGCTTGATCAATATCCACCCTTCTCTATTACCTAAGTATCAAGGTTTACATACCCATCAACGCGCTATTGACGCCGGTGATATTGAACACGGTGTTAGTGTACATTTTGTTACTGAAGAACTTGATGGTGGGCCGGTAATTTTACAAGCAAAAGTCCCTGTTTTTCCAGAAGACAACGCCGATGAACTTGCTCAGCGTGTACATCAACAAGAACATCGTATTTATCCTATGGTGGTTAATTGGTGCTGTACTAAGCGCGTAACTATGGCAGAAGAATATGCATTATTTGATGGTGTAATTTTACCTATTTCGGGGTATGCTAGCGAAGAATAGTATTTAATTTAGAGAGTTTACCATGTTGAAATCATTACCTTATATTCCTTTACTTTTGTCTAGTCTCACCTTTAACGTCATGGCAGCAGACAAAGAAAATAGTGTAGTGATCCCTGCATTTAACGCTCAATATACTATTTTGCGAAACAACAAAGCTGTTGGTGAAGCCACACGTAAGTTAAGCTATTTAAATAATGGCTTAGCGAAATACAGTTATCAGACAGAAATTGAATGGTTAATTTTCTCAGATAGTCGTGCAGAAACCTCTATTGTTAAGCTTGAAGGCTATAAAGTAACGCCAACAAGTTATGAATACAAACGTGAAGGTACTGGCTCTGACAAATATTATAAATGGCGTTATGACACAGCAAATAATAGCGCTATTGATGAGAAAAAACAGCAAACAAAAAGCATAGACTTCCCTGAGAACATTCAAGACTCGCTCAGTTACCATCTGCAGCTTCGTCTCAATATGATCACTAATCCCGAACAAGAGCATTTTGTTTACCCTGTGATTAAAACGTCAGGTTCAATCAAAAATTACGTTTATCAATACGACGGTGAAGAAGAGCTAATGTTACCTTATGGCTTGGTAAAAACCATTAGACTTAAACGTGAAGTTGTAGAGAAAAAGCGTATCACCTACGCTTGGTTTGCACCCGAGTTAGATTACCTGTTAGTTAAACTTTATCAAATTAAAGCGGATGTAGAGCAATTTGAAGTACAATTAAAGTCAGTGACCAACACCGATGCAGCAACCGCTTCAAGCAAATAATTAAACCTCAGTACACTTTTAATAATTTTTCTATCAGTTATCGTAAAGTGGTTTAGTAAAAAGTAACTGAATTAAACATGGTTAAAGTAAAAAGTGACTCAGTTAAAAGTCACTTTGTTTAACCACTTTTAAGCTTTCATTAGTCTTGCTTACTTTCAAAAATTAGCTGGCCTTTACAAAATAATAAACCTTCGCCTACTTGCATTTTTTGCCATGTTTCATCGTCAGTTAATGGTTGAGTCGCGATAACAGTAACAATATCATTTTCGGTAGTTTCTTGATCAAAATTCACCACCATTTCTGCATCAATCAAACTCGCTTTACCAAACGGCGCACGTCGAGTTAACCAATGTAAATTATTGGTACAATACACCAATAAAAAATCACCATCGGTTAACAATAAATTGAATACACCCAACTTATTGATTTGCTTACATAGCCCAATGATATAATGAAATAATACTTCAGCATTAGGCTGTTCGCCGTCAAACTCTTCTAAAAGTTGATCTAATATCCAACAAAAAGCCTGTTCGCTATCGGTTTCTCCAATAGGTAAATGATACTTTGTCGCTAACGTAGATTTAAAATCAGCTAATTGGCCATTGTGCGCGTAAGTCCAATTTTTACCCCACATAGGGCGAACAAATGGGTGGGTATTAACCAAAGATACATTGCCAGAGTTTGCCTGTCGTATATGACAGATCACTGTTTCACTTTTGATCGGGTAATCAGTCACCAACTGAGCAATAGGTGAATGTGCACTCGGTAGCGGGTCTTTAAAGCTGCGACACCCCTTGCCTTCATAAAAAGTAATACCCCAGCCATCTTTATGTGGCCCAGTATTACCGCCTCGCTGCATTAAACCACTAAAACTAAAACAAATATCCGTAGGTACATTGGCACTCATGGCCATTAATTCACACATAAAATAAAACCAATAAAAACAAAAATTGATGAAGCTAACACCAGAAAAGTACCGTGTTAACCGTTGAGGTATAATTAAGAAAAAATAAAAATAATCTATTATGTAAACTCAAATTAATCGAGCTTACTTGCCCATTTTACTTTGTTATAGGCAGTAATTAATACTGTTTTAATTCTTTACAGCAAATAATCCTAGTAAAGGGCGTTAGTAATGATAAATAATTTGAAATTATCTAGCAGACGAATTAAGCTTAAACTATTACGCTGGTCAGACCTTAAGCTCTGGTCTGACTATAAACTTTGGCCTGACTTTACCAACGTTGGCCAAAATATCAACATTAAGGGAAATATGTGGACTACTTAACTTGGATACTCATTGCTATAGCATTATGCGGGTTTATGGCTTATTCACGCGCCTCACTCTCAACATTTACCCTAGCATTTACCTTACTGATGATCGTCGGAACTTTTTTCCACGTGATCGCTTTCTTCGGTTGGCTAATTTTTGTCATTATTGCCCTGCCATTAAATATTGCTGATGTGCGAAAGCAGTATATTTCTAGTCCATTGCTCGCTATTTTTCGAGGCATTATGCCCGAAATGTCAAAAACTGAGCAAGAAGCTATTGACGCCGGCACTACCTGGTTTGAAGCGGAACTATTTCGCGGCACGCCCGACTGGAAAAAACTTCATAACTACCCTAAACCAAGATTAAGCGCAGAAGAACAAGCGTTTTTAGATGGTCCAGTAGAAGAAGTTTGTCGTATGACTGATGATTGGCAAACAACCCATGAACTTGCCGATTTAACACCCGAAGTATGGCAATATCTTAAAGATAATAAATTTTTCGCGATGATCATTAAAAAGCAATACGGTGGTCTAGAATTTTGCGCCTATGCTCAATCTTGTGTCTTACAAAAGCTTTCCAGTGTCAGTACCGTTTTATCATCTACCGTTGGCGTACCTAATTCACTCGGTCCGGGTGAATTATTGCAACATTATGGCACCCAAGAGCAACAAGATTATTATTTACCACGACTAGTTAAAGGTGATGAAATTCCTTGTTTTGCCTTAACGAGCCCAGAAGCGGGTTCTGATGCGGGTGCGATTCCTGATTTCGGCATTGTTTGTCGTGGTGAGTTCGAGGGTAAAGAAGTACTTGGCATGCGTTTAACATGGGATAAGCGATACATCACCTTAGCCCCTGTTGCGACGGTATTAGGTTTAGCATTTAAATTACAAGACCCCGACCACCTGTTAGGTGAAGAAGAAAACTTAGGCATTACCTGTGCATTAATACCAACAGATATCGAAGGTGTTATTACCGGTCGTCGTCATTTTCCACTCAACGTGCCGTTTCAAAATGGTCCAACCCAAGGTAATGACGTTTTTGTGCCATTAAGTTTCATCATAGGTGGTCCTGAAATGGCAGGACAAGGCTGGCGTATGCTGGTTGAATGTTTATCTGTGGGCCGCGCCATTACCTTGCCTTCAAATAGTACCGGCGGTATCAAGTCGCTAGCATTAGCAACGGGCGCTTACAGTCGTATTCGTCGCCAATTTAAAATAGCTATCGGTAAAATGGAAGGTGTCGAAGAACCATTAGCACGCATAGGTGGTAATGCCTACTTAATGGATGCAGTAACGACTATGTCGACAGGCGCAATTGATATGGGCGAAAAACCCAGTGTGGTGTCTGCGATTGTTAAATATCACCTGACCGAAAAAATGCGCACATGTGTCGCTGATGCTATGGATATTCATGGTGGTAAGGGTATTTGTATGGGCCCTAGTAATTATCTTGCCCGTGCCTACCAAGGTGCCCCTGTTGCTATTACTGTTGAGGGTGCAAATATACTGACTCGCAGTATGATTATTTATGGTCAAGGTGCTATTCGCTGCCATCCTTATGTGTTGGCTGAATTATCGGCGGCAAATAATGAAGATAAAACACAAGCACTGAATGATTTTGATCATGCCTTATTTGGTCATATTGGCTTTGCGATTAGTAATATTTGCCGTAGTGTTTGGTTTTCTTTTACCGGCAGTTATGCCCTTAGCGCACCTTTTAACGATGAAACTAGACGTTATTACCAACTAATGACCCGTTTTAGCTCAAATTTAGCCATGCTATCTGACATTGCTATGTTAACGTTAGGCGGAGATTTAAAACGTAAAGAGCGTATTTCAGCACGACTCGGTGATATTTTAAGCTATTTATACTTAGCGTCTGCCACCCTTAAACGTTACAACGATGAAGGTCGCCAAAGCGCTGACTTACCCCTAGTACAATGGGCCTTAGAAGACAGTCTATACAATATTCAACAGGCGATTGACGCACTCATTAACAACTTCCCCAATCGGATAGTGGCTAAAGTATTGCGACTGATCATTTTACCGCTCGGCTGTTGGTTGAAAAAACCGTCAGATATAACCGATCATAAAGTGGCGGCCTTACTGCAGTACCCGAATGAAACGCGTACACGCTTAGGAAAAGGTCAATACCTTACGCGTGAACCAGGCAATATTTTAGGGCAATTAGAACAAACGCTTGAAGATATTATTGCTTGTGAACCTATTTTTGAGAAAATTTGTCGTGAACTTGGTCAACGCCTGCCATTTTATCAACTCGATCTTGTTGCTGCAAAAGGCTTAGCGGCGAATATTATCACTGAAAAAGAAGCCGCATTACTCACCGCGACAGAAATTTCGCGCAAAGCGACCATTGATGTCGATGACTTTGATTCTGACTACTTAAAAGCGGGTTAGTTTTTAAGTAAAAATCATGGTTCTAAAGCCCCTTACTGCCAACAGCAATAAGGGGCTTTTTTTTGTTCAACAATTGATTAAGTTAATGTCAGCCTACATCAGTGCTAAATTTCAATTTCAATTTCAACCATCAATTTCAACCAATAGTACAAGGAGAATATTGGCCATTATTATTGCCATAAAGCGCTAATAAAAATGCCACTAACGCTTTGTGCTGTTTGAAAAACCAGTTAAATTAACTGATTAAGTTTAAGCGCTAAATAGCGAAGCTTGTCTGAATTAGCTTGTCTGAATTAGCTTGTCTGAATTAACTAGGTAACAAAACATCAACACATTAATTACCCAGTAAGAGTATGCCAGAAATTTTTTGCTACTATTTATACTAGCTTCCTGCCTATGATTTATTCTAGTATTGATAATCTAGTATTGGTAATATTAGCCATTGAAAATAGCCATACAGGCACAAGCCTTTATTAGCAACTTCCCCTTGAGCTTGTGCCATAAAATGACTTTAAATTTTAACCGTGACACAGCACTATAAATTTTGCATTTAGCATTCGATATTTAAACAAAGTATAAAAGGTTAACAAGATGAAATATGTTCGATTAGGCAGTAGCTCATTAGAGGTGTCACCTGCTTGTTTAGGCAGTATGACCTGGGGATTACAAAATAATCAAAGCGATTCTAATGCCCAACTAGATTATGCTCAATCACAAGGTATCAACTTTGTTGATACGGCTGAAATGTACGCCGTACCACCTAGTGCAGAAACTTATGGCAAAACTGAGGAAATAATTGGTCATTGGCTTGGTGCTAATCCATCACGTCGTAAAAACATTGTATTAGCATCAAAAATTGCCGGTCCCGGATTCTCCTACATTCGTGATGGTAGTAATATATCAGGTGCCAGTGTTATTGCCGCCGTTGAAGCATCATTAAAACGCTTACAAACCGATTATATCGATCTTTACCAGTTACACTGGCCTAACCGTCAGTCTCCTCACTTTGGTCGGCACTGGCCAAATGGCATTAACTATCCACAGGTTAATGTTGAACAACAAAATGAAGAAATGTTAGACATATTACAAGGCTTAGATAGTTGCGTTAAAGCGGGTAAAATTCGTTATTGCGGACTATCAGATGATACACCTTGGGGCATTAACCAGTACTTACGTTTAAGTGCTGAGCATAACTTGCCGCGTATGGTATCAATACAAAATGAATTTAGTTTGTTACATACAAAAGATTGGCCGTATTTAATTGAAAATTGTGTCCATGAAGATATCGCCTATTTACCTTGGTCGCCACTGGCAACAGGGTTACTGACCGGTAAATACCTCAATGGCCAACGCCCAGCAGGTAGTCGCTTTACCTTTATGCAACGCAATGGTCTTTTTAGAGATACAGCAAATACTTCAGCCGCAGTGCAGGCCTACGTCGACCTTGCCAAAAAACATCATATTTCGCCAGCCCATTTGGCTTTAGCTTGGTGTAAGCAAGTACATGGTGTAACTTCAACCATTATTGGCGCAACCAATATGCAACAATTGACAGAAAATATTAATGCTTTTAATCAACCACTGACCCCTGATGTACTGGAAGATATTAAGCAGGTATTGCAACGGTTTCCATCACCGTTTTAGCCAGAGATATATTTAAAGTTCATAGGCAGACACACTAAAAAATAAAAATTTCACAACAAAACTGACGTTTGCTGACAGAATCAAAAAAGGCCATATTCCTCATGAAATATGGCCTTTTTATTTTATTATCTAGATTAATTCTTACATAAAAACCTAGACAAAAATCTCAGCTAAAATATAGCTAAAACTCATTGCTTACAAGAAAGATAATAACTCTTCATCTAACTGCATTAAGGTTTTAGGATCAGCCATCATAGTTACCGCTAATGACTTAGTACGTGGTAATAAGCGTTCAAAGTAAAATTCAGCTGTTTTAATTTTTGCACGATAAAAATCTCTGTTTTCAACATCAGTCGCTAATTTTTCATAGGCAGCTTGCGCCATTTGCGCCCAAAAATAAGCCATAACGATGTAACCTGAGTACATTAAAAAGTCTACTGAAGCAGAACCAATAACGTCACGATCTTTTTTAGCTTTAAGGCCTAGGCGAATAGTATATTGTTGCCATTTCGCTACCGATGTACTTAACGGCCAGATAAACTTGTTCATTTGACGTTTATGTGGATTGCTCGATATCATGCTGTGATCTTTACAAAAAATCAGTATCTCTTTAGCAAAAGTATTTAACGATTTACCACGTGTCATTAGCACTTTACGACCTAATAAGTCGAGTGCTTGAATACCAGTTGTGCCTTCATAAAGCGTTGATATACGGGTATCACGAACAATTTGCTCCATGCCCCATTCTTTAATGAAACCATGACCACCAAAAATTTGTAGACCATGATTAGCACTTTCCTGTCCAAGCTCAGTTAAAAAGGCTTTTAAAATGGGCGTGATAAAACCTAAACGATTATCGGCTTTTTTACGGTCTTCTTCAGTTTTAGCATTATCTATATCATCAACAATTTTTGCGGTGTAATAGATCATCGCACGACCGCCTTCACTAATCGCTTTTTGGGTCATTAGCATTTTGCGTACGTCAGGATGACAAATAATAGGATCAGCGACTTTATCGGCATGTTTTGTACCGGTTAATGAACGCATAGACAAACGCTCTTTCGCATAAATCAATGAGTTCTGATAAGCCAATTCAGCGGCACAAACACCTTGTAATGCCGTACCAACACGTGCGGTATTCATAAAGGTGAACATACATTCTAAGCCTTTATTTTCAGGGCCAATTAACACCCCTTTGGCATTATCAAAATTAAGTACTGCTGTTGATGAGCCTTTAATACCCATTTTATGTTCTATAGAACCACAAGAAACATTGTTGAACTCACCAATAACGCCTTGCTCATCAGTTTGCATTTTAGGCACAATAAAGAGTGAAATACCCTTAGTACCTGCGGGCGCACCCGGTACTCTTGCTAATACAATATGAATAATATTATCGGTTAAGTCATGTTCACCGGCTGAGATAAAAATCTTAGTGCCGGTAAGGTTATAGGTACCATCACCATTTGGCTCAGCTTTGGTTTTAACTTGGCCTAAATCTGTACCACATTGCGGTTCAGTTAAACACATAGTGCCGGTCCACGACCCTTCAATAAGACGGGTAAGGTAAAGTGCTTTTTGCTCATCAGTACCATGAGTATCAATAGTATTCATCGCACCATGACTCAAGCCCGGATACATGGCCCAAGACCAGTTAGCTGTACCCATCAATTCAGACATTACCATGCCTAGTGATGACGGTAAGCCCTGGCCACCGTGCTCAACAGCATGTGACAAACTAGGCCAACCACCTTCAACAAATTTCTGATAAGCTTCTTTAAAGCCTTTAGGGGTTGTGACAACACCATTATCAAAAGTACAACCTTCTTCATCACCGCTTTGGTTAATAGGTAGCAGTTCATTTTCACTAAATTTTGCACACTCTTCTAAGATAGCATCTACCAAATCAGGCGTTGCTTCTTCAAATTCAGGATACTTTTTGTAATGATCGTAATACTTGAATACATCTTCAAACAAAAATTTGATGTCTGCTATCGGTGCTTTATAACTTAGCATGCTTAACTCCTAACACTTTTAATAATAATTTTTTGCATTACTGCACAAGTGATATCGAGTATACACAGATCCAACCACTGGTCCAACCACTATTTTATTTTTTACTAAAATAAACAGCTTAATTACAATATAAATCTTTTAAAACATATTGTTATTGGTGAAACATACATTATGCAACATATGATTTCAGACAATAAATAAGTAATAATTAAAGTAATAGTGAGTAAAAAGCTTATTACGAACAAAAAATTAAATGAATTTTCTAATCTTCAATAAGCCAATCAAGGTAACATTGCATAAACAGTTGCCAGAATTGCTGACCACCCGAAATTTCAATCAATTGCTGCTGTAGCCGCTGCAATATGACTTCATCAATAACACTACTGGGGTCTGGAAAAAATTGTGCTTGGGTTTGTTGACCATGATCAAACAGCAACTGCATACAAGCGATATAACTCACTAAACTCGTTGCTACTAGCTCTACTTCCCAACCTGCTTCAGCTAAAAAACCAGTATAAACGGGTAATTCTGCTTGATTGGTGTCAACAAAATACGGATCACCTAACTCGGTATCTCGGGCAAAAACCTGCCATGAGGTTTGCCAACAGCCTTTTTCTTCGCCAGATAAGTCTTCACTGGTTGCCGATTGACCTAATTCACTCATGCCAAAGCCAAGCTGTGCCTCATTTAATTCGTTTTGAGTTGCTACCTGCTTAAATCCTTGTGGGCCAAAAAAAACCTCTTGGTTAGCTGAGGTATTTAAAATACTCATCAGTTTTTTATCTGTCATATTTACCTAATACATTTATAAAATTTTGAGAACGTGAAAAATCATACCAATTTCATTAATTAGCTGGTCTACTTTATACGCAGTAAAAATGGCCAAATATAAGCATTTATTTTAATAACGAGTTGTTCTAATTATTAAATAAATAACGCAGTAGTGGGTTATTTTAACCAGTAAAAATGATCAGATAATTAATGAGATTGGTATTGTACGCTACTCAAAGCAAGCGTATGTCAAATTAATTAACCTTTAAGCTATTAAACACCAAAGATGTATTGCTCAAATATTGTAATTAACGCCGTTTGTAGTATATCTATTGGTTTTAGCGCCACTGTCGACAATAAGTCATATAATCTAGGATACGACTAACCGTAAGCCTCAAGACAATTGAGTCAGTAAAAAAGTTTCAAGCTTAACTAAAGAGTAGAACTTATACCGCCAACTTGACGGGCTAAAGCTAAACTTACCCGTTCGGAGGTGCGAACTGCACCGGTATAATGAAAGGTATAACAACAAACATGGTAACTTTTATTACCAGATATTTTTATGGTGTTAAATTAATAAGATGTGAATTAATAAGAAATATTGTACGCCATCCCCTTACATTTTGTATAAATATGGCAGCTAGCCGTATTCCTATTGACTAAGCAAGAATCAAACACTAAAGCATTACCACCCAATTTTTGCGTTTTAATCTCTAACGATGAAATTAATGTATTTTGGTCAATCTTATGATCCCTAAAGTCTAGTTGGCAATAGTCAGACTCAACGAAGCCAACCTGCGCTGCGCCTAGTTTCCAGACTTCATTGTAGGTATATCTTTTAACCGCATTTTTACGCATATGATTTTCTATTTGATTGACCAGGTAAGTATCTGCATTAGAATTTACTCGCACTGAAGAACAACCCGCAATCGCTAAAAAAGTAATAATAAAAGTCAGTTTCATGTTATTTCCCTGTTTCATGTCATTTCCCTATTAAACTTAATAACCTTATTAATGGCGCTATTAATAACTAAAATTGATTAGCTAATTGAGCGCCTAATTGAACACCTAATTGAGCGTCTAATTGATAAAACAGCCTAACTGCCATCAAAATAAACGCGACAGAAACACAATATAAAGTGCGTTGAACTTACCCGTTAAAATGCTACAAAGTTAACGGGCCATTATGGGTAGTCTGCTCTGAAATTTTGACATTATATGGTAGTTTTAAGCTCTTTATTGACGACTATGTCGTTTTTTAGCATTAAAACAATTAAGTACACTAAGTTTAAAGGCGGAGTAATACACAAGGCTACACCTATTATTGTTGCTATCTTAGGGTTCGAGGTTTTACGTTTACCTAAGTAATAACTTAAACCACCTACGATAAACATTGAGTAAAATATTAATTCACCCACAAATGTTATATTAATATTCAAGAGATTCTTCCTTTTACTAAGACCTATTCAAAAGGCTTTATAACTAAGTGAAATGTAGATGAGTAAAAATAACTCACCGCATATTGTCAAAGCATAGTGTTAACTAGTTCGCTTTCAAAATGTAAGTCTGAGCTTATTATAAAAGCACAATAATTCAAAACATTAACTAAAGTATAGGTACGAAAAATCGATAAGAGGCTAGTTTTAAACATCCCTAACAGTAATAGATTAAAGTAAGAAAGCTGATTTTTTATTTTCATAAGCTAACTATAAAGCCAAATTACTTATTCAAATTCACTCATCTAATTAAAGCTAAAATCTCTTTAAACTCATCAGCACGACAATCTTTAACAAGTTCATATAAGCACATTTCTAAGCCTGAAATATCTATACCTCTGTTATCGAGTTTATTTATTGCTAAGTGTTTATTGGCTAGAGTGCGAGAAGACACACAGTCACTAACAAGTTGCACTTTGTAGCCCAACTGTTGCAAGTGTAGAGCTGTTTGATAAACACAAATATGGGCTTCAATACCACAAATAAGCCAGTTATCAATATTAGCTGCTTTAACTTGCTCGATAAACAAAGGCGTTTCACAAGCATCAAAAGTAAACTTAAGCGTTGGCGTTTTCTCGACTAATAAAGCGCTAAGTTCAGCAACTGTCGCACCAAGTTTTACTGGATTTTGTTCGAGCCAAATAATGGGTAAACCAAGTGCCTGTGCACCTTTAATCAGCTTGCCACAATTAGCAACTACCACCTCACTATCATAAACCATGCGGGCAAGTTTACCCTGAACATCAATAACAATAAGCCCTGTACTCTCTTTTTTTAACATATGACTCCACCTTAAACTGAAACCTTATCGCACTAAAAATTTGAAACCAATAAAATGCTTAACAACTATTAACCATAATACTCGTGTTAGTAATATCGAATTAAAAGCAACATTTGGCAAGATAAAATAGGTGTACCGTTAACCGCTAACCCATTCATAAAATTATAAACAACAGTATTTAAAAGTAACAAAAGGAGTCTGAAAATTCATCTTTTTAGATAAAATATCCAACGCAAGGCCTGATAAAGTTGATGCTAATTTTTCAGCTTACTGCAATCATAACGAGGAAAGGAAGGAAGGCCAAAAGCGATGTTTTGTCCTTTTAAAAGCGTCAATTTAGCGTGAAAGGTTAACTGTTCTGATATTAATAAATACTACAGCTTCTCATTTCTTTCATCTATACATTCATATGAGCCCATCTCAAATTCACGACAAACCCATGGTCTGTTTTCATAGATTGAACACATTAATGTATCTCGATTAAGGGCTGAACATTTACCATCATCTAAGCGCCGCATTGATTCATGCCCATACGCATCAACATATATATGGTGATGTGGCACACCAGTATCTGAAATAATTCTAACTTCTAAACTACAACAACATGCCTGACAGTTTGAACATAAGATTTCAGGCACCGGCAAATTTTTTACTTTAATATTCATAAACAACAATAATAAGCTCAACAGCCCACAGGATACGCTATAGTGATAGGGTTCTCGAGCTAATAATACCAAGGCTCAAATAATAGCGAATAAAATAGTTAGCTAAAGTGCCGCGCTGAGTGAGAACAACCCATTATACTTTTATGTTTGAGTGCTTAAGTTACTTTAAAATACACAATATTCACCACTAAAACAGGTAAAACATACGCCAAAAATTGAATCCCGGCTTGTTGGTGTTTACTGACTCATTTGTCTACTGCTTTACTGAAAACCTCTCGTGATAGCGATAAAGCGCTAGGGGAAATAAATAGAAAATATTCAACATGTTGGCAACCTTTACTTTAAAACTCATCGCTATTAAGCCTGTTGAATTTAACCATAAGTGAAATGATTTTTATTAACAGCAGGTCTTTAATTATATCTACATAACTATTTATTGATTCACCACATCGATGCGAGATTTTTATTATGAAAAAAATATTAGGATTAGTTTTATCAATATCGGTGCTTTTTTATGCATCATTCGCCAACGCAGATAAAGCCATTTTAGCGGGTGGTTGTTTCTGGTGTATGGAATCTGATTTTGAAAAATTACCGGGCGTTACAGATGTAGTCTCAGGCTTTACGGGCGGTAAGATAAAAAATCCAACTTATCAAGGTGACCATCGAGGCCATTATGAAGCAGTAGAAATAACCTACGATCCAGACAAAGTCAGCTACCAAAATATATTAGATCATTATTGGGTGAATATTGACCCTTTTGATGCAAGAGGTCAATTTTGTGATAAAGGGCCAAGCTACCTAAGCGCCATTTTTGTTGCTAACGAGCAAGAAAGAACATTAGCTGAACAATCAAAAAAAGCAGTTATAGCAGCGTTTCCTAATCAAACCGTAGTTACACCTATATTAACCACTAGTACTTTTTATCCTATTAAAGGTAATGAAAGCTACCATCAAGATTTTTATAAAAATAGCCCAATACGATATAACGCTTATCGTTGGGGCTGTGGTCGAGATCAACGTTTAAAAGAGATTTGGGGTGATAGAGCAACGCATGATTAATAAAGATGATCTTGCTGATTGTAAAGTAACACATGCTACCAAAAGCATTAGCTACGGCACTTCGAAGGCTAGGATTAGGCTTAGCCTCAACAAACATGACTAAAATTTACCAGTTAATATTAGTCATGTTTAACGGCACAAACTACACAATCTCCGTTCAAAAAATTGAAGAGCCGCTTTTAACAAATCAGTTGGCAAGAGCAATATTCGCTAACTAAGCTTCTTTGCGTTTGGTTTTTATTACGCTATACATGTATACAACGATGATGCTATTTATTAAAAGCAATGAAAAACTAAGAAGGTTATAAGTTACTATAAATTTGTAAAGCTCAAAAGGCAAATAAATCGCACCACTAATTAAAGCCAGCCATTCAGTCCACTTAAGGCCATGCCATAAACCATATGCTTCAACAAATCGAATGATTGAGTACAAAAGTGCCCCAAAAGCAACAAGAACAAGATTAGAATTATTCAACTCACCAATAGTACTTATAAATATACTGGGATAATGACTCGCAGGATTAAGATGTAAGTGAGTCAATATTCTCTCGAATAATTGTGGGATATTCTCCCCAGCAAACTCATGAAGACCAAGTCCAATGCCTAGTGCTAACAAGCCTTTTAATGCTTCAAAGATTGCAATCGGCTTTAACCCTTTTTGATTCATATACTTTAAATTCCAGTTCTAAATGCGCAAAAAAAAGTAAATAACTATGAGGCCTAATCTCCTGATAATAGTCTAAATAATGTTTGATTAAAATTGTCTAGCGAAACCTAGTTAACTGATACGCATTCTTGTATGTTTTCTCGTTAATAGTTTTACCAACCAAGCATTTCAGGATCTGTTTCGTTACGAAATTTATCTGATAATTTAGCAAGTAAAATTTCATCAACAAGCCCTTACCTGCGAATTAACATAAGTTGTATCTGTGCTTTTGACCTACTATGCCCATCAAAAAGTATCGCCATCTGCTTATCTCTATTTTGAAGTAATTTATATAATAAAAGGTACCGGTTATGAACATTATTTTTTTGATCTAAAATTACGTCTTGTGATTCTCCCAGCACCATATATAACTAAAGTGCAGTATTTTTCAATTGCCTTATCCTTAAGCTCAGTGAACACTTTCCAATCTGATTCTTTCATAGTCACTTCCTATTTCCAAGTCAACCAAATGAACAATACCTTACTAAACATCAATAAAATAGTTGGCTAAAATGTTGAATTAAATAAAAACAGCCAACTCATTATTATTTTCATAACATCCTCTGTTTAATATTGTATTTGCCTGTTGCCCCACTAAGGAGCTAAAAATTTCTTGCTAATATATTGAAGCACAAAAACCACAAACTGTTATTTGTCGTTCTTGACTAGCTTGTATGGCAAACACTTGGGTCGCCAAGTACGTTAAAGGTTTTGAAGTGGAATGAGTAAATTTAAAAAACGATCGCCACTTAATTGCTCACCATGAATTTAAGCGGTTGAATCGAAATAAATAAACGTCTGTAAAAAGGATCTTGGTCTCAGCGTCACTCTCAGTTATATTATGGCTACATTTACGATTATTTAACGACTTTTTATGAATATTCGCTCTAAACTAACGTTGAGTTTTGCCGCTACGGTTATTTTGCCTATTATTGCTATTGCGATTGTCAGCATATCAATGACGATCTCTAAGTCTTCAACTAGCTTTGTAGAACGCACTCAGGATGAGTTAAGACAAGTAGACAACGGCTTTCAACTCTTCTTTCAACAAATCAAAGCTAACGTAAAATTTTTAGCTCAAAATAAATTGACAGCCCAACTTCCTGAGAATACTCATACTTATATTGACTCTGATCATATGATGGAGCCAAAAAATGACTCTATCGAAGAATTAGATTTATATAAACTATATGAAGATTTTGGTTCATCACACCCTGATTTACTTTACGTATACACAGGCACCAAAGAAGGTGGCTTTGTTCAATATCCATTAGAAGTGCTTGGAGGTTATGATCCAAGACAACGTCCTTGGTATAAACAGGCACTAGCCTCTCCCAACGCTCCAATTATTACTGAAGCATATCAAGATGTCATAGGAAAACCTGTAGTAACTTCTGCGTTAGTAGTCAAAAATAAGCAAGGTGATATTATAGGCGTACAAGGTCTAGATGTTACCCTTTCAACATTAACGGATATATTAAGTAATACAAAACTAGGTGAAAGCGGCTATCTCATTCTTATTGATGAGTCAGGAACCGTATTAGCTGATGCCAAAACACCAGAGAATAACTTCAAAAATATTAAAGATCTTTCATCATCATTATTTTCTATATTACAAAAAAGTCCAAATAAAGATCATTTTTCTACCGAGCATTTAGGGGAAGATGTTGATGTTGCCAGTTATTATTCAAAAGAATTAAAGTGGCGTTTTGTTGGCGTCATCCATAGCGATGAAATTTTAGCGCCTGCATTTAGTATGAGCCAGACCATTACCGTGATTGCCTTGATCATGGTTACATTATTTATTGCCATGGGATTTTGGTTAGCCAATCGTATTGTTCAACCCATTAACCGTGTGGCTGAAGGTTTACGTGATATTGCACAAGGTGATGGAAATTTAACTAAGCGACTAGAGATTATTGGTCAAGATGAAGTCAGTGAATTGGCTCAATGGTTTAATCAATTCTTAGACTCGATTCATCAGCTTGTTGTTGATATTAAAACCTGTGCATCAACATTAAATGTCGCGGCTAATGAATCGGGTATACAAATCGCTGATGTAAAAGCAGTCAGCCATAAACAAGAAAAATCAATAGATAATGTGAATAACCTTATCACAACAATGACAGATATCGCACATCAAACCTCAAACGACTGCCAAGAAAGTTCAACGACTATTATGAAAACTGAAGAATACTCAAAAAAGGGAATTTCGTTAATTTCTGTCACGGTAAGTGAAGTGAGTTCGTTAAATAAATCGTTAAGTGAATCATCTCAATCGATGAAGTCACTTGAACTGGAAAGTGAGAATATTACTAAAATATTAGATGTTATCAGAAGCATTGCAGAACAAACTAATCTGTTAGCACTTAATGCGGCTATTGAAGCGGCAAGAGCTGGTGAGCAAGGGCGAGGTTTTGCTGTGGTCGCAGATGAAGTAAGAACATTAGCGCAACGCTCACGAGGCGCTACCGAAGAAATTGATGCTGTATTGATGAACTTGCTAGATAAAACACGTGTTGTTTCTCAACAGATGGCCGTGAATGTCGAACAATCGAAGCAAACTATCGAAAAAATTGAACAAGCGAATCAATCATTTAACGAAATCAGTTCTTTGGTTGGACAAATGAAGGAAAATATCTCACGTATTACTCAAGCCGCAGATCAACAGCGCAGTTCATCGGACTTGATCAATGACGATATTAGTGGCATTAATCAATCGGCAAAAGGTATTGTTAATACTGCTGATACATTGGCCGATGGATCGAATGACTTACTTATTTTATCCAAAGATTTAACAAATTTAGTTGGTCGCTTTAAAGTCAGTAATTAACACCTGATATTAGTATTAAATAACGAACCTGTATATATTAACTATGAATACGACCCTGTAACAGATTTTGTTACAGGGTCTAGCCAACGGTTATTTACCCTACTTGAAAGGCTTATAATTGCTCCGCACTATGAAGTTGCATAGTAAAAATTATAAGTAATACCCCCCATATACCAACAATACCTGAACCACTAAACCCTGCAGCTATTACCAAAGGTTTTACAATAAACAAGTGTGCTAAAAATACAGGAACAATTAACCATGCAACCATTTTATAGTTTGGAGATAGTTTGATTTTTTTATCACACTTTGGACATGTTTTAGGATTACCAAATTTATTTAGTGCTTTAGAGAAAAAGTGTAATTTATAACTACAGTGAGGGCATTTCATATACTGTCCTTAGTAATCTAACGTTAACAGCAGGCGCGCGCTTTTCGCATCGCTTGGCTCACCTGGTTAGCGATTTTTGTACTTTATTTAGTAGTACTACTACGAATACACCCTAACAGCTTCGTTGACCTGCCACCGGGCACACGAACGAACTCAAATGGCAGGGCGTATTTTGGTTAGACACTGATATTAAAAGTGGTTTTTAAGAGCCATGATAAGACACCACTAAAGAGAGAAAAATGTAATTGCCCTTTTGTTCGCGTTGATTCCCATGCTTTAAATTAATCATCTTTCATTTGATTTAACTTCCATGTTTGAATGACACCAGCGCCCCAATAAGAGGCAAATAATTATTGGCTAAATAAGCGACGAAGGAGCAAATAGCCAACTTTTTTTGTCCTTTTAAACAACTTATATTTTAATTATCAGCAGGTTCGTGAGTTGATTGCTTTTTACTCAACAAGCTAATCAACTGGACTTGAGATTCAGCTATAGACTTCTGAGATCCTGCAATATCTGTAATACGGTTTAGTAATTTGACAGCAAAGACGATAATTCCAACTACAATTGCGAGTTGAAAAATAATGGCTAAAAAAGCTACTCCTGCGAACATATACGATCCTTATATAGTGAATGAAACCTAACGCCTACTTAAGCGGAAAAATATAGTTGACTAAAATGTTAAACGGAGTGAAAACAGCCAACTGGATTTTTCCGTTTGAAGTTCTTGTTAGTAGTGTTTTAACCCACCGAACTTTCTTTTTTGGCAGCACGATTTTTAATTATACCTAAAGATAAGAATACTATAGATGAAATTAAAAACACTCCAGAACCAAAAAAATCTTGTTCAATAACATTATAAATTAAACCTAAAAACATAATAAAAGATGCACTTAGATAATATTTAGATTTAGATGATGACTTACTTTCCATTAATACTTCCCTGAAATTGATAACCGATATTTGTTGATGCAAATAATGGCCAAATAATGACCAAATAACAGTTGGTTAAAATAAGTGACGCTGGAGCAAAAACCAACTGTTTTTTGTCCTTGTTGAATTGCTGTTAGGCGAATTAACTGTCACCGTACTTCTTGTTTGCTTTAAATGCTTCAACTTCTAAAGGAGCATTGGAATATCCATATTTTGCCAAATCAGATAAATGCTGAAAAATAATTTTGTCCAAGCTTGACCTTTCGATTTGTAATACGTGAACAAGTTCGTGTGCTAATTTGGGGGTATCAAGTTCATATCCCTTTCTAACGTATATTGAGTAGCCAAAAACTTGGGCATTATTAATAATATTTTCGCCAATAAAACCTAACGACAACCCCATTTTCTTTAAACCTTCATTTTCATAAGGGTACGGGACTCTATCAACGTAAACGATTTTGACTTTTTCAGGAAATTTAATCCCGACTTCACTAGCTAAATTAAGTCCTTTTTTATCTAAAGGTATACCTATCTTTATTCCCTTTTTATCTACTTCATGCGCCCACTCGATATATTGTGGTAACAATTGCTCAAAAGCTCCTACAGCCTCGTTATTTGCATTAGCTTGCCAAGATATCAGGCTTGCAAAAGTTAAACTCATTATTATTTTCATAGTATCCTTTATTAAATGTAAGGCATTCGCCCAACGCCACGTTAAGCGGCAAAAAATTGTTGGCTAAAATTGTGAACGGAGTGAAACAGCCAACTTTTTTTTGTCCGTTTAAACGCCTTATAGTTACCAAGCACTTAGAGTTATTTTGACAGGGACTTTGCTACCGTCTGTATTTTCTAGCAATAGATGTAAAACTTCACCTGACTCTTTTCGCATTAGTTTCTTAGCTTCACTTGCTTCACAACCTGGGATTTTACAATCCTCAACTGAAATGATTTTTTGTCCAGCCACAATTCCCGCTTTTTCAGCGGGTGAATTCGGTTTAACACTTTCGATGGTGTAGGAAGTTAAAGTTGGACTGAAAAAACCGTCGGCTTCTACATTACCTGAGATGCCTATTTTTATAGGTTCTCCGGCAAAGGCACCTAATGATGTAATAGAAATTAAAGTTACTAAAAATTTGAACATTTGCATAACACTCCATGTAAATATAACGCCCAAATAACGGGCTAAATATTGTTGGCTAAAATAAGTGAACGTAGTGAACAAAAAGCCAACTGTATTTTGTCCCTGTTTATTTTCTTATAGCTTGCTTTTAGCCTGCAAACTTTTTAACGATTTCCAACTCTTTAGGACAATGCTTAACAACCAATTCGTACACTTTCGAATAATCGACTTCTAACCCACTTACTGAGGGTAACTTCTGTTTAGTTAGGTTTTCTAAAACGCTATTTAAGACGATTTGTTTATAACTGACACCTTTATAGTTCTCTTGATCTAATGGAGCATTTTCCATGCACTCCATTAGATTAATAAAAACGTTATCTGGAATGGTGTCCTCTGTCGCGATTGAAGGGTTGGCAAAGACAAGACCAACAAATGATGAAATCAGTAGTACTTTTTTAAACATATAAACTCCTTTTTAAATGCCGCTATCGACAAGCATGCTAACGCCGCAATAAGCGGAAAATTATAGTTGGCTAAAATGTTTGAGGTACGAAAAACAGCCAACTATAATTTTCCGTTTGATTGCCTTGTTAGTTTACAATTACACCAATACTAATGAAAAACCACTTAACCACATAAGTTGAATACCATAAGAAATACGTTGATGAATGCCAGGGTTACTTTGAGATTTTACGGCTTGCGCCATAGCGAATAGATAATAAACAGCAGCGATAACAGAAACAACTGAAAAAATACGGAAATATAGAGGGATCATTTCTGTTGTTGGACTTATAGCTACTAATATTGGTGCTACAACTAGCGAAAATAACATAATAAAACCAGCCCAAGAATGTACTTTACAATTAAAAGTTGGATTCTTAGTAAATGGATCAGCGTCCATAGGGAAATACCCAGCTACCCATGTACCAATGCCATGAGCTATGACTAACCAACCCGCAATATTAACTAAGATGGAAACGCTTGAGAGCTGCGCCAAATACCAACCGAAAAAGCAAAAGAGAAAGCCTAGAGGGTAATTATTAATTAAGGGTGACAATTTTTCTGTTGGGCTGCCTGTAGCACCTAATTCACTACAAAATTGTTTAGAATGACTGTAACCAGTATAAAATCGGCTTGCTACATAAACACCAATAAAGATCCAGATTGTTGCAATTAACCCTGAATAGATCGCAATACTTTCAAACACTACCAAAATCCTTTTTGTAAACTAACGCCTACTTAAGCGGAAAAATATAGTTGGCTAAAATGTTGAACGGAGTGAAAACAGCCAACTGTATTTTTTCCGTTTGAAGTTCTTGTTAGCATGCTTTACACCAAACTATTTTTATTTTGAGTAAAGCCAATTGAAAAATTTTATCCAAATTTGATAGAAGACTAAAGTTGTAATAATTTTAATTACAAAATAAAGTGGGTCAAACGAATCAGGAAAAAAAAGATAATTAAAATTTAGCTTATAAAACGCAAATTCAGACATAAAAAATGCAAAAATAAAAGCCAATACATTGGCTAGTTCAGAAGTAGGGTTTTGCCAAAAAGATTTAAACATATGCTTTCCTTGCATGCTAACGCCTACTTAAGCGGAAAAATATAGTTGGCTAAAATGTTGAACGGAGTGAAAACAGCCAACTGTATTTTTTCCGTTTGAAGTTCTTGTTATATTTATTTTTTACTTGCATCACTAATATGTTTTTTTAAAGATTCTACTTGCGATTCACAAGACTTTCTTTGAGTCTCTGGCATATCGGAACACTTTTGAAATTGACTATTAGATTTACTCATGGCAACAGCAATTGAAAGGCAGAGTGGATCTGTACATTTTCTAGGGTCTTCTTCATATACTTTGCTAACACAACCAATCAAGTTGAAGGTTAAAATTAAAATAATCCATTTCATCATATATCCTTTTTGGGAGCTCATTAAAAATATAACGCCACGTTAAGCGGCAAAAAATTGTTGGCTAAAATTGTGAACGGAGTGAAACAGCCAACTGTTTTTTGTCCGTTTGAACGCCTTGTTAGGCATTGGCGTGCAGCTTAGTTCGGATACGTGATTGTGATTCTTCGTTTGAACTATCCCATTGCTCAAATAGACCAAACCAATACAATCTCTCGTTTAAAGTTAAACCACCGATACCTTCAACAGCGATCTTCTTAAATACTTCAAAGCTAGAATGAAACCCATTCGATTCATTAGTATCTTTAAACCATACATTTCCGTGCCACTTACCTATCATGAAAGCTAGATTCCCAATATCACTTTCATCATTCTTCCATTCGCTGACCCAATGAAGTAAACCTTCTCTTAGTTCCACTTCAGTCACGGAGGCTACTAATTCATCGAGATTCATATTGATGCCTAACGCTTAATTAAACTGCAAAAATAGTTGGATTGGTTTTTGCGCCTTTTGCAAAAAACGAGACAAGCTATATTTGTCAGATTGAATTACCTTGTTATTTGATGGTTGCGTGAGAACACTAACGATAACAAGCACTTTACGGCTTAAGACAGCCCGACCGTAGCAGCAAAAAGTGCCCAGCGCCACGACTAACCCAACCTTGAACTTTGAGCCAAACACTAAAGGATATTTAGCTAATGGCTTTACAGCAATATTGTCTTAAAAATAGTAAAGCCTATTAGCGGTAATAACCAAACCGCTTAGGCGAAAACTTATGAACCACACACTAAACCAATATGAAAACACCGCACTTACAAATAAAATCTAACTTGATTTCGTGGTGCCAAATAACGCCCCTGTTAAGCGGCAAAAAATTGTTGGCTATAATGTGAACGGAGTGAAACAGCCAACTGTTTTTTGTCCGTT
Source organism: Colwellia sp. MB3u-4 (assembly GCF_014077065.1). Lineage (NCBI taxonomy): Bacteria > Pseudomonadati > Pseudomonadota > Gammaproteobacteria > Alteromonadales > Colwelliaceae > Colwellia > Colwellia sp. MB3u-4. Next base: position 129,070 of record NZ_JACGVE010000086.1, read on the forward strand.
TGAACGCCTTGTTAGGTGAAATTACTCAATACATTCTGAATGATTTCAATAACTTCGTTTGTATACTCTAACAATTCGGGTGGAACATCAATATTTGATAGGTTATCTAAGTTATCAGTAATTTCATTCCATTTATCTTTTATGAAATCTTTAGCCACATATTTTAAGTCTTTAGGGAGTTTTGCAGATTCTAAAGCTAAGGAAATTCTGAAATCTAAATCAGTGCCACTTAAGTTATAGCTACCTGACTCAAGCTTAATTGAATAATGATTTGGCATTGAAACTCCTTTTCACCTAACGAGCCTGTAGAATTACTCGTTTTTATTATAATTATTTAATCAAAATACTCTAACTGGATTATTTTCTTTTAACAATCAAAAACGTTTACGTTTTTGGCGATTTTAATGTTTGCATTGTTAA